>NZ_DATHKG010000026.1:0-86147 GCF_035489435.1 Flavitalea sp. | reverse complement strand
GGGTAAATTCACATTACTGGCTATTTCCCAGAGCTCCTTTACGATTCCTGGGCCTGGTGCAAACATAAAGTTCAAAGATGGCGAAGGGGAAGTCAATGAGTTGGACTTCCAGATAAATGAAAGACAAATGCATGGTGAACGAATAAAAAATATACCCCTTACAAAAGAAAATACAATCGATTATACCGGGAACTTCAAAAGCGATGAATTAGGAGTGATATTTACGCTGGCTTTTAAAAACGGCAGATTATTGGCGTCCAACAATCGGACAAACGACATCGAACTAACGCTTATTGAGCCGGATGTTTTTTCCGGGGATATATGGTTTATGGGTCTGGTAAAATTTAAGCGCAACGGGGATAAGGCTGTAACGGGCTTTAACGTATCAACAGAACGAATGAATGATGTGAAGTTTTCGAAAATCGCGGCATTTTAGTCTGTGGGCCGTTACTTTTTTCCTGACTAGTCGAATAGGTGAAAAAGGAAATTAAATTGAATAAAAAAAGGAGCAAAAAATTAATTTAATCGCATAGTGGGAGGAGGAGTAAATATTTGTTCCAACATTTCAAACAATCCCGGATGTTTTTGTTTCATCAGGTGTGGTTGCTCGAAAAAATACTCTGCAGCTACTGCTAAAAATTCCGATTCGCTGGTAGCAGCGTATGGGTTAATATCCGATTCGCCAGTTTTAATCTGTTGTATTTCTTCATGTATTCGTTTTAACCAGGGCAAAGAATATTTATGAGGCAATAATGCTGTTGGAAATCCATCTATATCTCCATCTGCTTTATCCACCAGGTGAACAAATTCGTGAATGGCAGTATTTGATTTATCTGTGTGGTTTAAAAATCCATTTCGCAAATCGTGTTGGGACAGGATCATCACATTCTGCATTGGGCCATTGCCTACCATGCCCAGTGTATCCCGTCCATGGCCTTCTATGTGATAATCTTTGTCAAAAGAATCGGGGTATAACAACACTTCGTGAATATTTCTGTATTCCCAGCTTTTAAAAGCGAAAATGGGGATAATGGCAGCGGCGGCTATAAAAATCCTGTCTATATCTTCCACAGTTGTTTTCACACCCGTTATGCGTACTTTTTGTAAAAAAAGTTGCAGCGATTCTTCAAACCTTATTTTTTCTTCCGCAGTTAATCCCTTGTAAAATAATACCTGCTCCTCAAGTATCTGTTTTTCTGTTTGAAAATCGGGTTGTGTTAAGGGCGTTTTTTTTCTACGGGCAGTGTATATAATTGCAGCAATTATTAGTAATGAAATTATGAAGATTATTTCCGGCATATTTTAAATGATATTTTACTAAAAAAATCTATTTCCATCCGCCACCTAAACTCCTGTACAATGTAACTACCGCCTGTAACTGCTGCAATTTATCGCTTATACTGCTTAATTGTGCAGCCAGTAAACTTTGTTCAGATGTTAATACATCAGTATAATTTGTCGCTGAAGTGTATTTCAAAAGTTCTTTTGTATAGTCAACTGATTTTTGTAAATAAAATATTTGTTGTGAACGGTTAATTATTTTATCAGATGCGGCCTGGTAATCATACAATGCATTGGATACTTCCTGCCCGGCTGTTAATAAAGTTTGTTTGAAAGTTATAAAGTATTCTTCCTGCTGCGCCTGAGCTACTTTCAACCTTTGCTTATTTAATCCATTATTAAAGATGGGCTGTGTTAATCCGCCAACTATGTTTCCAAAAATAGAGGAAGCGCTAAAAAATTGTGACAGGCTGTTATTATATAAACCCCCTTGTGCTGTAATGGTAAGTGTTGGATAAAAATATGTTTTGGCCACATTAACCAATTCAGAATAATAACGCAACTGGTATTCGGCCTGCTGCACATCGGGGCGGTTGGCTAACAGTTGTGATGGAACACCTGTATTCAAATTGGTTGGCACTTCCTGTAAAGCTAAGCTATCCCTTGCGATGCTGCCGGGTTCTCTTCCCAACAATATGTTGATAGCATTTTCTGTTACCCGGATATTTTGTTTTATATCAGGCATTGTTACTTCTACTGAATAGCGATTGGCTTCGCTTTGCACAACGGCGGCCCCGGTTACTACATTACTTTCTTTTAAAATTTTCATTGTTGCTGCATCCTGTATCCTGTTGTCTAATGTTTTTAAGGTTATCAGTAATTGTGCATCGTAGGCCATCAATGCGTAATAACTGGTAGCAATATTAGCAACCAACTGTGTTTGCACGGCTCGTTTATAAGCATCACTTTGTAACAAGGCAGCCAGTGCAGCTCTTTTACTGCTTTTTAATTTACCCCATAAATCAGCTTCCCAACTTATACCTGTATATATTTCATACACCTGATGATTACCTGCCTGTGCATCGGATAGTTTTAAAAGATTTGTTCCTGCATTTCCATTTACATTTGGTAAAAATGCAAGCCGGCTTTGCTTAAAACCTGCATCAGCTTGTTTTATCCGGGCAGCCGCAATTTTTAAATCTAAATTATTATTGATGCCTTCCTGTATCAGCGATTGCAATATGGTATCGGTGAATATTTGCTTCCAGCGCAATGCAGCTATGGTTGTTGTATCAGTTGCGCTTACATCACGGTAGAGTTTATTGTCTGCGATATCTGGAGAACGCTGGTATGGCTGGGTTACTTTACAGGAAGAAAACATGACAGCCAACAACAATGCTGGCATCAATAAACTGTAAGATTTGAATTTATTTCGTAACTCCATTTTCATTTTTCTTTCCTCTGAATAATTTATTTAAGCAACTGCCGTTACATTTGGCTCATCTGCTTCATCGTTCACTTTATTGCTTCGTAATCTTTCCTGTAATCCCTGGAAAATCACATACAATGTTGGAATTACAAATACACCTATCAAAGTACCAAACAACATTCCTCCAATGGCTCCTGTACCGATGGATCTGTTTCCATTGGCTCCCACGCCGGATGAAAACATCAATGGCATCAATCCAAAAACAAATGCAAAGGATGTCATTAGAATCGGCCGCAGGCGCGCTTTTGCTCCTTCAATGGCAGATTGCACAAGGTCCATTCCCTTCCTTCTTCTTTCTAAAGAAAATGTTACCATCAAAATTGCGTTCTTTGCTAAAAGCCCAATAAGCATGATTACTGATATCTGCATGTAGATATTATTATCCAACCCGAATAATTTAGCAAATACAAATACACCGGCTAAGCCAACAGGCATGGAAAGCAATACCGCAAACGGCAATAGGTAACTTTCATATTGGGCGCTTAACAACAGGTACACAAAGACGAGGCATAAAATGAAAATGTAAGTTGTTTGTGAACCGCTGTTTTGTTCTTCCCTGCTGATACCGGAATATTCAAAAGTGTAGCCCGGTGGCAATGTCTGTCCGGCCGTTTCTTTAATTGCCGTTAATGATTGACCGGTAGTATAGCCATTGTTTGGCGAGCCGCTAACCGATATAGATGAATATAAATTGAACCTGGTAACGGTCTCCGGCCCATATATTCTTTTCAATGTAACAAATTCTGTTATCGGGGCCATTGCCCCACTCCCCGTTTTTACAAACACTTTGTTCAGTCCTGCCGGGGCCGCCCTGTAGTTAGTGTCTGCCTGCACAATCACCCTGTATTGCTGGCCAAACTCATTAAAATTGGAAACATAGGAACCGCCATAAAAGGTTTCCACGGCATTCAATACATCAGTTACCAGTATGCCTGCATCTTTACATTTGGGAACATCCACATCCATCAGGTATTTCGGAAAATTCGGGTTGAAAGATGTTGCCGCGTATTGTATCTCGGGTCGGTTATTAAGGGCTGTCAAAAAATTCTGTGCTACTTTGTAAAAATCCGCATCGGCATGTCCTTCTTTATCCTCCAGTTGAAAAGTGAAACCCCCGCTATTGCCAAATCCGGAGATAGTAGGTTGGGACATATAATTAATACTGCCTTCCCGGATATGCGATGTTTTTTGGCGGAGTGTTTTTATCACATCACTTTGGCTTACATGGGGACGTTGCCCCCAGGGTATTAAGCGCAGTGTTACCAATCCGAACGAACTGCCTGTTCCCGAAATAAAATTTTGCCCCATGATAACCATGGTATGTGCCACTTCCGGCAAACTACTTGAAATACTGTCTACCTCATGGGCTACCACCTGAACTCTTTCTTTGGTAGAAGCCGGTGGAAGGCTGATGTTGATAAAGATGGTTCCCATATCCTCGCTGGGTACAAAGCTGGATGGAGTTGATTTCATCAAATAATAAAATCCGCAACCAAACAATGAGATGGCAGCAATTACAATCCATTTTTTCGCGGATAGATACTGAACAGATCGGCCATACTTTGATATAAGACTGTCGTATGCCGTGTTGAAGCCAATTTGAAAACGCTGTCTGAAGTTTCTTTTTTTTGTGTTTTCTTCATGATTGGGCGGCCTTAAAAATAATGCAGCCAATGCGGGGCAAAGTGTCAATGCATTTACTGCAGAAATCATAATGGCGATCGCCATTGTAATACCAAACTGTCTATAAAATACACCGGCAGAGCCGGTAACAAATGTTAAAGGAAGGAACACCGCTGCCATTATCAATGTAATTGAAATAATGGCAACATATATTTCAGACATGGCATCAATAGCCGCTTTACGTGGTGATTTATAACCGCTTTCTAATTTGGAATGCACAGCTTCCACTACCACGATGGCATCATCTACTACAATACCAATGGCGAGCACTAAAGCAAATAAGGTGAGTAAATTAATACTGAAACCAAAGAGGTATAGAAAAAAGAAGGTGCCGGTGATGGCTACGGGCACAGATATGCCATGAATTATGGTAGAACGTAGATCCTGCAGAAAAATAAATATAACGAGAAACACCAGCAGGAAACATTCGATTAGTGTATGCAATACTTTATCTATCGAAGCATCCAATACCTGGTTCACATCTACGAGATAAACAAACTTTATTCCCGGTGGAAAAGATTTTGCAGCATGCTCGATTACTATTTTGGATTGATCAACAACATCTTTGGCGTTCGAGCCCGGAGTCTGACTGATGGAAATTCCCACCGCCTGTTTGCCATCAGTAACAGTAGAGCCGGTGTACGTCTGCGCTCCCAGCTCTATACGGGCTATATCCTTTAATCGCAGGTATTGCCCCGGTGCAGTTGATTTGATAATAATATTTCCATAGTCATCAGGTGATTGCAATTGGCCTTTATAAGTTATATCATATTGAAAAGGCTGGTTATCATTTTCACCAAACTTGCCAGGTGCAGCCTGGACACTTTGTTCATTCAATGCGTTGGAAACATCCTGTGGCGTTACACCATAAACTGACATCAAATCTGGTTTCAGCCATATCCGCATAGAATAAGTCATGGAAGAACCAAACACATTTGCAAAGCCGACTCCATTTACTCTTTGTAATTGTGGTATCACGTTGATCGCAGCATAGTTTTGTAAGAAGGTCTGGTCATAAGCCGGGTTATCGCTATACAAAGAGAGGATCAACAGGTTGCTGCTTTGTTGCTTTTTTACAGTGATACCTGCCTGGATAACCGGTTGTGGTAATAAACTGGTAGCGGCGCTAACACTGTTTTGTACATCAACAGCTGCCTGGTTGGGATCGGTACCAATTGCAAAAAAAACACTGATAGAAGCTGTGCCCGTATTGGTGGCGGAAGAAGTAATATAAGTCATGCCCTGCACGCCATTTATTTGTTGTTCCAATGGCACAATCACACTTTTAAGCAATACATCAGCACTTGCACCTGGATAATTGGCAGTTACCTGGACGGTAGGGGGAGATATGTTAGGATATTGGGCAATGGGCAGTTTCAGTAAACCCAGGATGCCCAACAACACAATCAGCACAGAAATGACTGTGCTTAATACGGGGCGATTTATAAATAATTTCAGCATATATTTATTTTCTTTTCCCCTCTATTGTGCCCAGTTTGTATAAACTATCCGCATTTATATACCCCGGAATAATGATTGTACTATCATTCAAATCAGATCCATTGATTACCACCCTGTCGCCGGGCATCAATCCTGTTTGTACAATCAGGAACTGTCCGTCATTGGTTGGTTTGGAATTGATAGCTCTACTGAAAACCTTGTTACTATCTTTTAATACATACACGAATTGTTTATCCTGTATTTCGTAAGAACTGGATTGCGGTACAAGCAACGCACTATCATTCAGGTGCGGTACACGAACGGTAGCACTGGCTCCACTATGTACCAAGCCCATTGGATTTGGAAATGTTGCTTTGAAGCTGGCAGTGCCTGTTTCTGTTGTGATAATGCCGCTTGCAGTTTCTATTTTTCCTTTCAATGGATAGGTTGTTCCATCAGCTAACAATAAAGTTGCTTGTGATAGTGTATTCAGCTTATCCTGTATTGTATTTCCTGTTGTATTATTTAAAAATGCAAGTAACTGTTTTTCATTTATAGAAAAGTAAGCAAACACATTACCAATATCTGAAAGAGTAGTGAGGGGCAGCGTAGTCGTGCTGCTTACCAATGCCCCTATTTTATAAGGAATAGTGGAAATGATCCCATTTTGAGGGCTCCGTATTAAGGTATAACCTACATTTGTATTTGCGTTGGCTAATGCAGCATAAGCCTGCGCCAGGGAAGCTTCTTTTGATTGCAGTGTATATTGTGCCGATTCTAATTCATATTTACTAACAATATCTTTCTCTACAAGTGGCCTCAATTTTTCCACATCCATTTTAGCAGCATTTACATCAGCAATCGCAATACTGATTGCCGCCCTGGATGTAATTACGGCCTGTTCGTACTGAGGGTTTTTTATTTTAAAAAGAAACTGGTCCTTTTTAACTACTGCACCTTCCTTCACATAAATTGATTGCAGGTAACCATCCACCATCGGTCTTATTTCTATTACTTCCTGCCCCTGTATGGTAGCAGGAAAATCAGTGTAGGTTAGAGTCGGCCTTGGCTCAACCACAAGTACTGCATAATCTTTGGCAGTTGGCTTTACCGGTGTCTTTTTTGGAGCACATGAATAAAAAAGCAATACCAAAAGCAAAATGGCTAAGCTGTCTTTCCGAGCCAGGCCGGCGGTTCCGGCTCCGACAATGAAAACCTGATTGTTTTTCAATGCGTTGCATAATTTATGATTAAAAATTTTAGATGCCTGTTGGTTCATTCCGCCGCCCGGCGTCGTTAAACCAGCTGGTATTTCCATTTGCAGCACAAATGTAGATTGGGATCTTTTCTGAGGTTATTACAGACGTTGCAAACAATATAACTATCGTCTCAAATGGAGCATCAATGTATAAAAATGACATTTCAATAAAATATTGTGGCCAGATTTTCCGTTTGAAAATATTTGACAGCATTTTTGCCTTCCAGGAGGCGGGGTGGATCATCGCGGTTTCACACAAACAGTCGGTTCAAGATATTAGTCAATGATTCGTTGTACAAAAGGTAACCGCCATTATCGCTATTAGTAAGCATCACAAAACCTGTTTTTTTTTCAATTGACACCATGGCCAGGGACTTAAGCCCTGTTTGTCCACCGGAATGCAGGATGATATTGCCGCCTTGTCTTTCCTTGACCGCCCATCCCAAAGCCCAGGAATCTGCGCCATCGATTTTTTGGTTATCCGGCAATTTTACCTGCGGTTTTACCATTTCCGTTAAACTATTTTTATTGAGCCGGTATGGATCATTTTCTTTAGCAGTAGACAGACCTATGATAAATTTCGCATAGTCTTTTGCGTTAGTAAGCAGGCCACCTGCAGATGCGTATCTCGCAAGATCCGTCTTTGTTTGGTGAGGTTTCGGTATTAGTTTTCCTTCAACATCATGTGGACGGGCTTCATTTTTGCCCAGCGTGGGTGTCCATACATATCCGCTTGAAACCATGCCATGTGGCTTTAATACATTTTTTTCCAGGTAATCGCCAATATCAGTGGCACAAACACGCAAATCTGCTTCATAATTACCGCAGTTGCTGGTATCCGTTTTTCCGGTTAGCGCTGTTACAATTCTTTGCAGATAATAATAACCCTCACCAGAATAATCGAAGCCAGTACCAGGGGTAAAACTAATTCTCAACGGCTCCCCAGGCGATCGCCAGTTTTGAAAACCACTTTGGTGAGAAAGCACATGACGCGCTGTGATCATGTCCAGGCGGCCATCATTTTCCAGGAACCGTTCCTTGGAATACTTTACCAGTGGCGAATCAAGGTTCATCACACCTTTCTCGCATAATTTCATAACTGCATAAGCGAACACCGTTTTGCTGATGGATGCTATTTCAAAAATCGTGTCTGTATTTACCGCTGAATTTGTTACCACATCTTTCACACCAAAGCCTTCGTTCCAGCTGAGCTGGTCGTCCCGGATAATAGCGATGGAGAGGCCAGGTATTTTTCTTTCTTTCATTATTGGCAGGATCAGTTTCTGGAGTTCCTTTGCGAGGGGCTCTGGTTGTTGATGTTGGTGAAGAGCTACTCGCCAATCATTACCGTAAATCATTGCTCCGGGTAAGCCAACAGTTAACAAGGCAGCTTTGCTACTCATTGAAATAAAATTTCGACGAAGCATAGAGTGAATTGGTTTTTGATGAACCTAATTGCCAAATAATTGAACTAATCCACGGTATAATTTCCTTTTTTTATTTCAATTTTGCCTTGTCAATAACGACAACAATTTTAAAATAAAAAAAATGAAACGTACAGCAAAAGCACATTGGGAAGGTAACCTAAAAGAAGGTAAGGGCGAATTAACTACGCAAAGTGGTATTTTAAATAGAACAAATTATAGTTTTAAAAGTCGTTTTGCAGAAGGCGAAGCAGGCACAAATCCAGAGGAATTATTAGCTGTTGCTCATGCAGGGTGTTTTACAATGGCTGTTAGTGCTGCATTAACAGAAAAAGGATGGAATCCAACAGCATTGGATACTCAGGCTATAGTAACAATGGAAGGTTTAAGCATCACAGCTGTACATCTTAATATTACTGGTACGGTACCTGGCGTTGGCGCAGAAGAATTTGAAACTATTACCAAAGATGCAGAGCAAAATTGCCTGATCTCCAGGGCGTTGAAAATACCTATCAGTTCCGAAGCTCATTTGGTGTCTTAATTCAAAAAACTTTCAAGTATTCAAATCATGGGTATCTCATTATAGCTTTGATTTTATGTAAACTGGCTCTTCATCATTTAAAATGTTGTAACCAGCATTATGATCTGTATCAAATGCGGGAAGGAGCTGCGGCTGTAATTATTAATGAGTTTAATAAACTTGCTGGTTATGAAGGGAAACGGCTTGAAATGCTAAATTCTGGACTCATAACAGATTATATAGGCAGTGACAAAATCTTGTCCGCAAATCCCACTATTATCACCGTTATGAATGCTATTAAATCAGAAGATAAAAGAATTGAAAAAGGAATTTGAAATTGCTTCAGTAAAAAACTCATAAGTACAGCCCGACAAAGCTTTGCAAACTTGTCATGCGGTTCATTAGTGGATTAACAGTACAGCCTCCGGACGGCCTTCTGTTTACATATACATTTATTTGGTTTATTTCTTTTTGTTTCGCTTTGAATATTCAAATGGATAAAGACGAGCTACGAATGCTTTGTCTCCCTGCGAAAGTCCTTCTTCAGCGGGTGTAATAATTTTTCCACCGGTAAATTCGGGAGGAAATCTATAGAACATGATCGATTCAGGATCGAAACGTTTTTGTACCGGGTAAAAGTTTTTATTCCAGGTCGTAAACATCATATGATCAACATCCTTACGGGTCCAATAATTGGGGGGATCCTGGTAGGTTTTGTAGACGGCTTCTTTCTTCCAGGGGATTTTAGCTGTAGGATTCTGGTGTTCATTCATCAGGCCAAGAACATGGCCAAATTGTTTTAGGATAACCGTTTCGGCTTCGGTATCCTGGATCTTATCATTCAGCCAACCAAAATTAACCGTTTGAAGATTGGACGAAACTGCAAGTGCATCTGTGCCGACATAGGACCAGCTACCTCCGTCTTTTTCGTCAAAGGATACCCGAACTTCTCCTAATTTATCTTCGTCAAATTGGAAATTAATATTTGCGTAGGCACTCCATATAGAAGCAAATCGCTTTACCAGGTTTTTTTGTCTTGCATTACCATCAAGAAAGTTAACACGGAGTAGGGAACCGGGCTTCCACAATTTTGGATTACCGGGTTGCTTAGCGGCCATTTTTGACGGAGCGACCTTTTTGGGGGACTCTTTTTTTATTGAGATCTTTTCAGTTTTGGGGGACTCTTTTTTCTCTGAGATCTTTTCAGATGATGTGTTGGGAGCAGTAAGAACACGGGCTTCGAATTGTACCTTATATACTGCTGCAACCACATCACTGGCTAACTGATCAGCAGTGGTAAACCAGCCAATCATATGGCGTTCGCCGAGACGGTTCCGAAAATCGGTAATATTTTTTCCGCCCGATTTGCCACCGGATTGCGAATCCATAAACTGCGGCCGCCAGGCTATATTTTTATCCAGAATAAACAGGAGGCACTGTTTTTTTAATTTCGCCGCCTGCCGGTATTCCAATTCTGTAATAGATAGTTTCGAAGGATTTTCTTTTGCCGGGACAAAGCCATAACGCCATGCAACAATCCCGACATAGATATCACAGTCAGCAATATCCTCCAAACATTTAGCAAGAGGGCGCTGATCTCCTGCTACATAGTCTTCCATTGATATAACATCCTGCCGTAGTTTGCGGAGTTGATTGTAGACCTTAGCGCGATAATCTTTGAGATCTTCAAATGTTGACGAAATATAAATTTTCATGGAATGGTGGTTTAAATGGTCAGTGAACGGGTTTTATGAAATTAAATTTTATTTCATCCTCCTTATTCCAATACGTGTCTACCATATGTCTTAAAAATCCAGTAAACAATTTTAATTGTGAAGGCTGGATAAAAGCATAGAATTGATCGTGGGTAGTATGAAAGCCCATATAGAAAAGCCAGAATCCCAGGCTGAGATAAGGTATTACCGCCAACTCCTGTTCACTAACAGGACGATATTCACGATATCCTTCAAGAAAAATCGTATAGGCATCATTGGCCGCTTTTTGTGTCATCCTCCCGGTATATACATCCAGGCTAAGGTGTTGCCAAAAGGTCATTATATCATTCACCAAACAACCGTAACCCATAAAATCAAAGTCAAAAAAGGTAACCGAATCATCTGTGAAATGAAAGTTTTTGGGAAGGAAGTCAAAATGGCAATAGCCTTTTGAAAATCCGGATTTGTTTAATTGCGACAACTTTTTCTCTATCTGCTTCGCTGCCTGCTGCAGCCAGTCGTGCCCTTCAGGATCTTCTTCAAAGGCGGATTTCAACATTTTTAAGGGCTTGAAAAGAGTTGTTTCGAGATCAAAATTCCACCTTTCTTTTCCCACTCTTACTGTCGATGATACATTATGAAAGCGTGCCATTTCACGGCCAAAGATGCGAAGTTGGTTTTCATTCAGTATCCTCACCGAATGACCAGGTGCATAACTAAATAGAACAGCATGTCTTTCCCCTTCAACCGCTTCAAGGTTCTGAATAGCCTCTCCGGAAACATCGGGAATGGGATAAGACACGGAGACATCAGCCTGCTTTAACGCCAAAAGCAACTCCATTTCCTCTTTTATTTGTGGCAGACTTCGATGAGAAGAACGGTAGACCCGAAGTATAAAGCGGCCTTCGGATGATTCAACCAAATAGGTATCGCCTACACCCCGGGCCAGGAGTTTGCATTGAACATTTTCTAATTCATATTTTGCTGAGACCAACGAGGAAAGCGCTATAGGGCAAAGGGTAGAGTAAGTTGCAGGGAAAACAGGTTTCATGTGATAAAGATATGAGTCTATAATATTTTGTTGTATGATAAAATCGTGAACATCAGCATTCAAATGTTCGATTTAGTAGTGGCTATCATAGTTGAACAGGAGACAGACCTGTAGGGATTAAGAGTCGATCTGCCAATGTCGGAATTATATCATAGATTGCTAACTTTCATTTTTAGTCCGGGAAATCTTACCTCATGACGCGTTACCGTATTTTTTTTATTCCCCTTGCGTGCTTTGTTATAATGATTTTTACGGGTCTTGCATTTACTCCGGCCTTCGTTTCCAGTACAGGTGAGAAACTTGCAAAGACCTATTGCGCAACCTGCCATTTGTTCCCCGACCCTTCCCTGCTCGACAAAAAAACCTGGAAGGAAACTGTGTTACCCAATATGGGTTGGAGATTGGGTATCAGGAAGCCTGGTGACGATCCATATGCAAAAATGGAAAAGGATGAAGCGCAATCAATAAAAACTTTACATGTGTTTCCCGAAAAAGCTTTACTGCCCCAGGCCGACTGGCAAGAAATCGTGGAATACTATTTGCAAAATGCTCCTGACAAACCCTTACCGCAAAACAATCCTCCAACATTCGACAGCCTGCTGAATAATTTTCATGCAGAGGCATTTTCATTTACAAAAGAAAAATTGCCCCAAACAAGCCTCCTGAAATACGATAGCAGCTCCGGACTTTTGTTTATTGGCGACGTTCGGCGTGAACTATATGCGATGAGGCGCAATCTTAAATTGCTGGCGTCATGGAAATTGGAAAGCGCACCTGTTGATATCAATTTCCATATACCTGGATCCCCGCGGGTACTTTGCATCGGTTCCCTAAAGCCATCGCAGAAAATTAACGGAAGTTTTTATGCCTTTGATACTGCAACTTCATCTGCGAAGTCCGCGAAGTCCGCGAGTGGACCGAAGAAAATCAATCATCTCGCACGACCCGTTGCCTGCGAAGTAAGTGATCTAAACTCGGATGGCGTAAATGATGTGATCATTTGCGAGTTTGGTAACCACACCGGGAAGCTTAGCTGGTTCGAAGGCGGCGACGCAGACAAGGAGCATGTTTTGAAATCTCAACCCGGAGCAAGACGCGTTGAAGTGTGTGATTTTAATGGTGATGGAAAACCCGATATCATGGCATTAATGGCTCAGGCAAGAGAAGAGTTGATTCTTTTTATCAACCAGGGAAAGAATAAGTTTTCCCAAAAGAGTATTTATCAATTTCCACCTGTGTACGGCATGACTTATTTTGAACTGACTGATTTTAACAAAGACGGACATCCTGATATTTTACTGACTAACGGAGATAACTGGGATTTGTCGCCTGTCAAAAAAAATTATCACGGCATCCGCATACTGATGAATGACGGCAGGAATAATTTTAAGATCACCAAATTCTTTCCCTTTTATGGTGCCAGCAAAGCCGTTGCCCGCGACTTCGACAACGATGGTGACCTCGACATTGCAGCCATCGCATTCTACGATGATCCAAAAGAACAGTCGAACTCCTTCCTCTACCTTGAAAACAAAGGCGACCTGACGTTTTCGTCTTCATCCACGCCCGTGGCTGCAAACGGGAAATGGATTACTATGGAGGCTTGCGACTTCGATCGCGATGGTGATCAGGATATCATCCTCGGCTCGTTTGTGTATACAGTGAATGACTTTTCAAACTTGATTAATCAGGGAGTTGAGTGGTTTCCACAGGTGATGATTTTATGGAATGATGGAAAGCAGTGACTAACGTTATTATATCCCCAGGAACTGGTATGCATGCTGTCTGAAGAGAACCAGTTTCTGTTCAAATTCCTTTTTGTCATTAATAAGGCTCAGATAAAAATAGGCGCCATCAACCATCATATATATAAGTTGTGCAGCCTTGCGGGAATCCTTTACAATAACTTCATCATGGTCAATACAGTCCTGTATCAGGGCGGTTAGTATGCTGCGAAGCTGGTCGTGCATTGCTTTATATTGTTCTTTTACAACCTGGTCCCTGAAAACCAGGGCATAACCGCTAAAATAAATGCCATTATCTACCAAATCGTCCCATTTATTTGAAATCAGGCTGTCTATAACGAACTTAAGCCTTGTCAACCGCGTAGCTTTTCGTGATGGAGGGACATGATAAATTTCAGAGTACTTATCAAGTATGTGTCCAATTAATCCTTTTGTAAGATCGTCTTTTGTTTGAAAATAATGGATAATAAGACTTGGATTAATATCGGTCTCTTTGGCAATCTTGGCAATCGAAGTGTTTTCAAGACCTTCCAGTTTTGCAACCTTATAATAGCCTTCAATAATCTCTTTCTGTCTGATCTCCTTTTTGCTAGCTCTGCCCATTGGGAATGATTTATTTAGCCAATTGCAAAGTATACACCTTTTCAAATAATTGGTTCATACTTTATTGCGAATTTTTAATTGAATAAGCGTTCAAACAAAATTAACGCTGGCTTAATATTATGTTAATACTCGCCGGATATCTTCGCGATCCTATCCCAACCAAAACATTTCACTTATGAAACAGAAGATATTTTTTAAATTTTTACTAGCCATAATATGCCTGCAGCCTATTGTGTGCTTTGGTTTCCAGGCAGAAAAGCCCGTCTCCGGTGTTGTAAAAAGCAGTGATGGAGAACTTCTTTCAGGCGTTAGCATCAGCATTGGCGGAAATGGATCCGGTGCCAATTCAAAATCCGGTACCAATACAAAAAAGGACGGAACCTTTAGTATGAATGCAAAAGTTGGTGACATACTGCATCTTACTGCGGTAGGTTATGCGGGCAAAGAAGTTGCCATCACCGAAGCAAATTTTTATGAAATTGTACTTGAGCAAGCCTCTCAGGGTTTGTCGGAAGTGGTTGTGGTTGGTTTTGGAACGCAGAAAAAAGTCAACCTTTCAGGAGCTGTTGACCAGGTGAAGGCGAAAGACCTGCAAAATCGTCCCATCACCAATGTAGCTCAAGGCTTGCAGGGTATGGTTCCCAACCTGAATATCAGGTTCTCTTCCGGTGCGCCCGGGCAAACTCCTTATATTAACATTCGCGGTATTACATCCATTAACGGCGGCGATCCGCTTATACTGATAGATGGAGTACAAAATACCCCCGCAGAATTAAACCTGCTTGCTCCACAGGACATTGAATCAATGTCTGTGATCAAAGATGCTTCAGCGGCTGCTATTTATGGTGCCAGGGCTGCATTCGGAGTAATATTGATTACGACCAAAGTGGGCGTTTCGGCTAAAGCTACTGTTAGTTATTCCAACAACTTCAGCCTCAATAAACCGACGGTAATGCCCAGGATGATTACCGATCCTTATGTATTTTCCCGTTTATTGGAACTGTCAACAGATAATACACCCTGGGACAACGTTAACTATGATGACCAGTATTATGAATATGCCAAAGAACGTTCTGATGATCCCTCCATCCCGGGAGTAAGGGTGAACCCCACCGTTCCTACACAGTGGGAATACATGGGCGACCGCGACTGGACCCGTTATTTTTATGATGATTACACCTTTAATCAGAACCACGACTTATCAATTAGCGGCAGCAGCGAGAACAATAAAATGAGATATTATCTTTCCGGAGGTTACAACAGGCAGAACAGTGCACTCACAGTTGCAGATGATTATTTTGAGCGTTTTAGTTTGAGAGCCAAGGTAGATTATAGCATTCGCAAATGGCTGAAAATAGGGAACAATACCGTTTATACTAATACAAACCGTAAGAAGCCATCGCAATTCGACTCATGGAGTGTATATACTTATTTTCCGACAGCATGGGATAAAAACCCTGACGGCACCTGGGCCAATACAAGTGTTGGTGATGCTGCAGCCCGGGCGGCTGACGGAGGTGTTGCAACTGAAAAGCAAAGTGTAATCCAGTCAACATTTACCGGGGAAGCGTCTTTTTGGAACAAACTGCTGACCATCAATGCGGATTACACTTTCAGAAACTCTTCGGCTAATCTAAACAGTTACCAAACCACCTACAAGGTAGGTTATGGCCCCGATGACGTGCGTGAGTTGGGGACAAATTCAGCCAGGCGCGAAGCGGATTTTATTAACTATCGGATCTTTAATATTTATGGAACGCTGAATAAAAAGTTTTCAAAGCATGCTATCAGCGCAGTGATGGGTTACAACCAGGAAAGTTACCGTTCGGAAGATTTTTGGGTTAACAGGGGAGATCTGGTCTCAGCTTCTTTTCCCACCATTGCACTGGCTACCGGTATATTAGACGGAAATGAAAGTATCAGCACTTATGCTTTAAGAGGAGTATTTGGCAGGTTGAATTATATTTTCGATGATAAGTATATCGTAGAATTCAATGGCCGTTATGACGGGTCTTCACGCTTTCCCGAAGATAAAAGGTTTGGTTTCTTCCCTTCAGCATCAGCGGCCTGGAGGGTGGACCAGGAATCCTTTATGCAGTCTCTTAAAGGCGTAATCGACAACCTGAAACTTCGCGCTTCTTACGGCTCATTAGGTAACCAGGCGCTGGGCAGTGTTTATTACGGTTATATACCTACCATGGGTACCGCCACATCACCTTATCTGATTGGAGATGGACGACCACTTATGATAAATCCCCCGGGTCTTGTTTCAAGCAACTATAGTTGGGAAAAAGTAAATACCACCAATATTGGTCTGGATCTTGGTATTTTAAAAAACCGTGTTACACTTTCATTTGACATGTATAAACGTAACACCTTAAACATGCTTACGCTTGGCAAGGATTTGCCGGATGTTTTGGGGGCGAGTGAACCAAACGAAAATGCTGCAGATTTGCAAACCAGGGGTTGGGAACTTTCTGTTGGCTATCAGAACAGATTTAATGTTAGCGGAAGTCCCCTGGCATTCAATGCCCGCTTTATATTGTCTGATTCAAAAACTGCCATTACCAGGTTTGATAATCCTACCGGAAGCATTACCCAGTATTACAAAGGAATGAATTTGGGAGAGATATGGGGATTGCAAAGCAATGGGCTTTTCCAGAGCCAGGGGGAGATAGACAAACTTGATCAGAATTCCATTATTCCCTGGGATGCATTAGCCATTGTTCCAGGATGGCCTAAATATGTTGATAAGGATGGCAATGGTAAAATAGAGAAAGGATACACGCTGAGCGATACCAAAGATCTTACTGTTATAGGTAACTCATCTCCGAGATACCAGTTCGGGCTGGATTTGAATTCCAACTGGAAGAACTTCGATGTAAGGATATTTCTGCAGGGCGTGGCTAAAAGAGATTATTACCCGCTCGACTACCTGTATTTTGGTTTTTACCAGCAACCATATGGTAATACATACGAACATCTGCTGGATTTTTATCGGCCCGGGGATGATAGCCCTACAGATTTGGAAAAACGTTCCCAGTCATACGTCAATCTGGGATTGTCCAGGGCAAATCATAATGCTAAATTTCCTGTACTTCAATCGTGGATGGCTGACGCGAACCTTGGAACCCGGATTGACGAGGCAATGGGATTGGTAATTCCACAAACCGATTACATGCTTAATGCCGGGTATCTTCGCATCAAGAATATTAGTGTTGGCTATACCTTGCCCAGGCCGCTGACAGAAAAATTTGGTATCTCCTCACTTCGTATATACGCTTCCGGTGAAAATATATTTGAATGGTCAGCCGTAAAAGATTATTTCGATCCTGAAACAAGTAACGCAGACATTAACTCCGATCCCCGCACGGGCGTAGGACGTAACGGTCATGGAATGACTTATCCCTTCCAGCGCAGTTATTCAGCAGGAATTAATCTTACATTTTAAATCTTAAGAACATGTCAGCTAAAAAATACTTTAATAAAACAACAGTATACTATTCGGCAATACTAATGCTTGGCCTGTCTGTTATATCCTGTAGCAAAAGCCTCGACCGGTTCCCGGAAACGCAGATGGGTGTAAGCTCTTTCTTCAATACAGAAGCGGATCTGAATTTATATACGAACAACATGTACGACTTTTCGGGTACCGGCATTTATACAGATGAAGCCTATACTTTAACCGACAATGCCTGGAGCACAGGAAGCGTGGAATTGAAAAACATGATGAGAAGCAGCCCTAGTTCATCAACGATTACAGAGGGTTGGAATTGGGAGCAGTTGCGGAAAGTGAATATATTCCTGGCCAATTTCAAAAAAGCCAGGATTACACAAGACAGATTGGATCATTTTGAAGGGCTGGCTCGTTTTTTCAGGGCCAGGTTTTATGCAACCAAAATAAAACGTTATTCTGATGTTCCATGGATCGACGTGCCAGTAGAAACCGCAAGCGAAGAAATTTTATTTGCGACAAGAGATTCGCGTGCAACAGTTGTGACCCATATATTAGAAGATTATGACTTCGCAGTTAGTCATATTGATGAAGAAGCTTCTGCAGGTGCAGTTACCCGTTGGGTGGCCAAGGCAGACTACGCCCGTTTTCTTTTGTACGAAGGCACTTTCAGGAAGTATCATACTGAACTGAATTTGCAGGGCTCTGCGACAGCTTTGCTGCAAAAGGCGTCTGAGATGGCAAATGATATCATGGTCAGCGGCAAATTCAATCTTTATACAACCGGCAAACCCGATCGTGATTATGGAAGTCTTTTTGACAATGAAAATCTTGATGCGAATCCTGAAATAATCCTGGCCAGGCGTTATGAAAACAATGTGCTGAATGGGGACGTGGGCGAAGGCGTATTTGGCAATTATGAAACTTCTCCTACAAAAGACCTGGTACAGGCTTACCTGATGAAGGATGGTAGCTTTTATAGCAGCCAACCCAATTACCAGCAGAATGAATATGTGCAGGAATTTAAAAACAGGGACCCACGCCTGTGGCAAACCTATGCCTATCCGGGATGGGTGTTGGCCCGGTCTGGCACCTATGCGCAGGGCGCCGGGTTATATGTTCAGCAACTGCAAAAGAACTTTTCAGGATACCACCAGATCAAAGGGTTTTACAACTACACCGACCAGGCAGACAGGAATGGAAAAGATATCCCACTTTACCGGTTTGCTGAGATATTATTGATTTATGCTGAAGCTAAGGCAGAACTTGAAAAAATTACGCAAACTGATTTGGATAATACCATAAACAAGTTAAGAGATCGCGTCGGTATGCCGCATTTGATGCTGAGCGCACCCGTTGACCCGGTAGAATCCGCTAAGTTTTCCAATGTAACCGGAGGCCTGCGGGGGCTTGTCTATGAAATACGACGCGAAAGAAGAGTTGAACTTTCCTTCGAAGGCCTGCGATATGATGACCTGATGCGTTGGGAAGCGGGTAAGCTTTTGGAAAAAGAACCGCAGGGTATTTATTTCTCTTCCCTCGGCAAGAAGGATATGACCGGTGACGGAATTGAAGACATTTATTTACTTCCGGCATCACAGTCTATTCCTGCCGATAAAGAAACCAACAGCCTGGGCCATGTTTTGAGGTATTACCGGGTGGGTACCTTTGGAGAGGATGTGAATTTATTTCTGGGAAATATTACATCAGGAAATATGCAGACGATAGAAGATATGGAAACATTTATAACCCCCAAATATTATTACCGCCCTGTACCACAAGCACAAATAGCTCTTAATTCAAATCTGAAGCAGATTTTCGGATGGGAGTAACCCTGAATAATCCATAGTTCTTTAATAATATTTCACCAGCTATTCAAAACTTATGAAAACTATTCAAAACATATGAAAACAGGACCGTATTTAATATTTGTATGTCTTTTATTGAGTTTCCAAAGCATAGAGGCACAGGATACTTCCAACATACCGGAGCCAAGAAAGGACAAAAGAAAACCCGTAGATACTTCCTGGACAAGTTTTTTGGCAGGAGATAAATTGCTGGTGAATGGCCAGGTGTTGAATCCGGCGGGGCAAAGCCTGAGCCTGGCTAAGGGCACCAGGGTATTGAACCTTGCATTTGCACATCAAAAGAATTTGCTTATTGCAAAGACCAACAGGCGGATAACTTTTATTGATGCCAAAGATTTTAAAAAGCTCGATTCTTTCGATTATCAGGATAAAGAATCCGGTTCGATGAATGGCCTGGAAGTGGATAGCAACGATTCTACTATTTATTTTACCGGCCTGCAAAAGAATTTGTATGTAGGAAATATCAACAGCTCGGGGACATTTATACTTACAAAGAAGATCGATCTGTCGGTTGGTAATAAAAAAAGCAATCCGTTAGGAATTGGATTGTGTAATAACAATATTGCTTTCGTAGCTCTTGCGATCACAAACAGGATCGCTGTTGTTGATCTTAAAAAAGGCAAGTTGTTAAGCACGATCCCGGTCGGTGTTTGTCCCTATGCTGTAGTTATCAGTAAAGACAAAAAGCTGGCATTCGTGAGCAATTTCGGCGGGCCGCATCCTGAAGAAGGAGATAAGACGGAAACCTCAGCCGGAACAGCAGTTGCTGTGGATGACCGTTCGGTTGCACTGCGCGGGTCCGTCACAGTTATCGATGTTCAGTCGAGAAAAAAAATTGCAGATATCACTACACGCATCCAACCCGAGTCCATGATTTTGTCGCCGGACGGCAAATTGCTTTATGTGACGGACGATAGTGGCGATGGCATCAGCGTTATAGATGCAAAAACATTTAAGATTATACAAACGATCAGCACCAAGCCGGATGCTTCTCTTCCTTATGGGAGCCTCACGACAGCTCTGGCATTCAGCGGGGGAGGGAATACATTGTTGGCTGCCAACGCCGGGAATAATTCCATTGCGCTCATCGATCTGAAACAGCCGCAGAACGGCCCTTATGGTTTTATCGCAGCCGGTGGCTTCCCGGGTGCGATAAATGTTGCAGGAGATCATTTATTCATTGGAAACGTGACCGCTTTAAAAGGGGAATTGCAAAAAGTTGAGCTTCCAAAAAATAAAATGGAAGCAGATAAGTATACGGCAGAAGCCAGTAAAGGATTTCACTTTATAGATTTGCTGAGGGCACAGGCTAAATCCAATCCCGGCGCCATACCCAAACCTGTTCCTGACAACGTCGGTGAACCCTCTGTGATAAAGCATGTGGTATATATCATCAAGGAGAATAAAAAGTTCGATCAGGTGTTAGGAGATTTTGGAAAAGGTAACTGCGATTCCAGCCTGGTTGAATTTGGAAAAACGATCACTCCCAATACGCATGAACTCGCCAGCCAATTTGTTCTCCTGGATAATTACTATTGCAATGGCGTCAACTCGAGTGACGGACACCAATGGGCGGTTCAAGGTATCACGACACCTTATCATGAAAAAGATTTTTCGATGGGACATTGCTCCTATGATTTTGGCACCGATCCCCTGTCTTATGCAGGTTGCGGTTTCATCTGGAATCACATGTTGCGCAAAGGCATTTCATTCAGGAATTTTGGCGAAACAGATTTGGCCGAAATAACAAAAGGAAAGACCTGGTCCGATCAATATAATTCCTGGAAAAATAAAAACGATTCTGCTCAGTACAAGTGCGTGTACGCAATGAAAAGTTTGGAACAGTACAGCGACCTGCGTTTCCCCGGCTGGAACATGGACATTCCGGACCAGGTGAGGGCCGACGCATTCATCAATGCCCTGAAAGAATATGAAGCAGCGGGCAGTTTGCCGGAATTCATGATCATTTATTTACCAAACGACCACACCTCTGGTTATAATGAAAAGAATCCTACCCCCCGTGCTTATGTGACCGATAATGATTGGGCAACAGGAAGGGTTGTAGAAGCTCTTTCAAAAAGTTCGTTTTGGAAGGATATGGCCATCTTTATCAACGAAGATGATCCGCAAAGCGGTACAGATCATGTCGATGGACATCGTTCCATATGTATGGTAGCAGGCCCTTACGTAAAGCGTGACGTGGTCATCAGTAAATTTTACAATCAGTCATCAGTGCTGCATACCATCTGCCAGATTTTCGGCGTACCGCCCATGAATCAGTTGGTTGCTGCAGCTCCGTTGATGACTGAATGCTTTCAACAAAACCCTGATTATACTACCTATAATAGCCTGACGCCTTCCATTCCTATTAATGAGATGAATCCTCCCAGGCAGGCGATTAAACATAAAACAACTGCCAGGCTGGCGCCCTTTACCGAAAAAATGGACTTCTCCAGGCCGGATCTCATCGATAAGGACGCCCTTATATTCAGTGAGTATGTATGGTCTACCATACATGGAGATAAGCCGTTTCCAAGAAAATATTTCGGTGCCCATCAAAAAGGTTTAAAAGCCCTCGGTTTGAAAGTAAACCCCAAAGACGATGATGATTAGCCAGGGTGGGTAAATGTAATTGTCGGTTTTCTTTTATGGCTTACAATGTTTTGTTTTTAAAAGATGGGTTTGTTACTGCAACCGATGTATAACAGAAAGGATCACGCGAAGGAAACATTGTCTTCGAACTAATGACGCCCGGATAAAGTCCACTGGAAGCCAGGGATTACTTCTATCGTGCGTATGATAATTACGTGCTCAAATAATATTCTCAATACAATTGACGGTGAAGAGAGCTGCTTAATTTTCAAATATTTCCTTTTTGAAAGCAAAATTGTTTTTTCCCGAAACAAATTATATTTTTATTTCCGCATCATTTCCATTAGCCTGGTCGTACGCAACACATTAACCCTGACTATTTACCTAATAAGAGTACGAATTATATGCGCCGTCCCCAACAGCTCCCGATCATTATTTCTCTAAGTCTGGTTATTTTAGTTAATTGTTTTAATGTGCAATCTCAGTCTTTGCAGGTAAAATACGAACGATGTTTTGGTGAAAATTCAGATTACATGAATACCACGTTTATCAATACTTCTACAGGGGAGTTAATGCTTTTGAGCAAAATCTCGCTTCCAAATGAATACATTAAAACTGTCTACGGTTCCAGCGATATTTTGCTGACGAAACTTGATGCTAATAAGAAACATATTTGGTCCAGAAATTATGGTTCGCAATTCAAAATGGCCGGAGCATCAGGTATATCAGAAACAAATGATGGCGGTTTCATTGTTTCCGGGGACTTGCAAGGCTGTTTAGATGAAAGACCGGCCGCGGGTAGCAATCTCGATATTTGGATCCTGAAAGTAGATAGTCTCGGAATTTTACAATGGAGTAAATGTTTAGGTAGTGATGAAGTTGACGTCGGTATGAATGTTCTGGAAATTCCAGATGGAGGTTTCATGGTTTCAGGGGTTACGATGGTAGGTGGGGGATTTGGCGAAGGAATTGCACACTTTGATATTTTCCTCGCAAGGTTAGATAAAAATGGTAGTTTATTATGGCAAAAGATTTTGCCTGGAAATAGCTGGGAAACTTGTGGGAAAATGATTAGAACGCGCGACGGTAACTATCTGGTTTCCGGCGGTACTATATCGACCGATGGTACATATTCGAATGGGAAAGGGCATAATGATGCGATGCTGATTAAATTAGATATCAACGGAAATCTGCTTTGGACTAAAATGTATGGCGGTTCTCAGGCCGAAAAGTTTTATGACGTTACAGAAGATAGTCAGGGTAATTTATATGCCGTCGGAGAAAGCAATTCATTTGATAAGGATGTTCCTTTCGTGTCCGGCCTGACAGAAAGTGAAAATGCGTGGGTTGTTAAATTATCTGCCGACGGTAATATAATATGGAGCCGTTTATATGGAGGGTCGCAAGATGATAGATTTAACGCAATACACTGCTCAAATTCGGGTGAAATTTACCTGGGTGGGCTCACCCGATCCTCTGACTATGGCGTTCCAAACAATCATTACAAACATGTTACATGGCTGGTTCGTTTGGCCGAGGCAACAAATAACATTGACCAGATTTTTTTAGGGGGGTATAACGACCCATACCTGTCAATTTTAAAAATTGACGAAAATCGATCCGGTACGATACAAATTTCTTCTATTGTTGGGCCCGGAAATCCATACGTCAGTAACTTTCCTGTGGGTGCTTATTATCAAATGTGGTATGCTGAACTTGGAACCGGTAATAGAATCACCGGTAATATTTTTATTGATCTCGATTCAAATGGGGTGAGGGGTCCCAATGAAAATATATTCAACGATGGCAAATTAAAGGTCCTCAAAGAATCAACCGGGCACAGCACAATTTCAACTCCACAAAACGGAAGATTTGTTTCCTACATAGATACCGGAGTGCACAGTGTAGAATTCGCTTTTGACGAAGTGAACTATCGGGTGCAACCAGCTTCAAAAGCCTTCAATTTCAGAAACTATGGTAATAAAGATTCTTTTGATATTCGTTTAATTCCAATTTCACAGAGGAAAGATCTGGTGGTTGATCTTATTCCAATAAATCCTGCCAGGCCCGGTTTTGAAACCGGGTACACACTTATATATAAGAATAAAGGCACAACAACTTTTCCTACTGCAGAGTTGCGCTTTATTAAAAGTTCATTACTTCGCTATATTTCCGCAACTCAGCCCCCCCAGATAATAGGAGATACGATCGTCTGGAAATTACTGAATATAAATCCAATGGACTCGGGAAAGATTGGAATCAGATTGTCTATCAGCGCACCCCCGATCCTGGTAAACGGCGATACAATTTCATCCAGCGTTTCAATTTTTCCCGATAGCGCAGACATTACTCAGGAAAATAATCATATTGATTTCAAACAAATATTAACAGGATCTTTTGATCCAAATGATAAGTTAGAAAGTCATGGCGGTTTAATTTCAACCACCGAAATTAAAAGTGGCGCTTATCTGAACTATCTGATTAGATTTCAAAATACTGGAACTGATACAGCTTTCAACATAGTCGTACTCGATACCCTGGAAGCGAATCTGAATTGGGAAAGCTTAACAATGCAAGATGCAAGCCATTCTTATGAACTTTCAATTACAGGTGGCCGCTACCTCAAATGGACATTCAATTCGATTTTGTTGGTAGATAGTTTGACCAATGAGCCTGGTAGTCACGGGTATATTCGCTTTAAGATCAGACCCAAATCCGATCTGGCGATAGGTAATGTAATCAAAAACTCAGCTTCAATTTATTTTGATTTTAACCTTCCCATCAAGACACCAATTCAACAAACTAAAGTCTCGGTTGGATGCGCTAATGTAAATCCAAAATTTAGTCTTGTGGCCAACAGAACAGTATTAACCTCTTCAAACGAAGCTGTGAAAATTGTTGCGGTTTCCGTACAAAATGCGGGTTTAAGCCCTCGATATACATTTTCATTATTCAGTGACTTCAGAAAGACTCTACAAGCCGAAAGCTTATCTGATAGCATCAACATAATCGCCTCACAACTCGAGCCGGGCGATAATTGGATTTATGTTCGAATGAAAGCCAGTGAAGCGTGCTTTGGTTCATTGTATGCATATGATAGTATCAACATAAAATTGAATTCTATTACAGGGTTGGTCGATATAGATTTTCCAGGTCAAATAATCAAAGTTTTTCCGAATCCATTTCAACAAGATTTTATGATTGGCGGACTTCAGCCGTCCAAAAAGTATTCAATCAAATTAATGTCTACTGATGGGCGAATTTTATATCAGTACTTAGTTCAAAACGAAAAACTGGTCAGGTTATCGAATCTAAGCATAGGAGCGGGGACATATATTATTTCTGTGTCTGATTTGTTAAAGAAAAAAATAATCGGAGTGGTATCTGTTATAAAATATTAAAACGTTTATCGTCAATATTAATTTACATTATCCTACAAATTTATAGTGACAAGCCGCAGTTTTAATCGCCCTTGAATCACTGAAGTTGCTGCGCAGCGCGTAGAGCACAACATGGTAACTCCCGGGCAGGCGCAAAGCTACAAGATTGGTGAACAGAAAATACCAAACTTTTTCTATCGAAGCATCGTAAACTTGTTCAAATTCGAATGGAGTACCCATAGGTTTATCATTTACCAACAGCGTTTGACCGGCAACCTGGGTTTTATTGAAATATTTCATTGCCGTACTTTCGGTGATTACGGCCGATAATGTTTCTGTGCTTTTTTCAGGCAAAAGCAATCTACGGAAATGTTCGGATTTGTGAGGCCGCTATAATAATCACAAAATCAAAATCCCTTAGCTCTTCCAGGGGCACCCTATGGAGAAACAGGCGATCCGAATATTAACGTTATCTTCGACAGGAGCATATGTTAAGAACAATTAAATATATTTTATGCAAAATTTTCTTAATGCCGCCGTTATTTGGTTTATAATAGGCTTTGTATGCTTTTTGCTGGAATTTGTTGTGCCGGGTCTGATTCTTTTTTTCTTCGCTGTCGGAGCCTGGGTAGTAGCCATTGTTTCTTTATTTGTTGACCTGAGTATTAACGCGCAACTTATATTATTTCTTGCCAGTTCAATAATTACAATTTTGCTGTTTCGAAACTGGGTGAAAAAAATAATCTGGACAAAGAAACATTCTACTGAACTTGAAGATGAGTTTATTGGTAAGACCGGTAAGGCGGAAAGTTTTATTGGCCCTGGTCAAAATGGCAAAGTCGATTTCAAGGGGACCAACTGGGATGCACGATCAGAGGACCAGATTGAAAAAGGAGAAAATGTGACCATCATAGGTAATGACAGCATTTTATTAATAGTTAAATCCACTAAATCTTTACAATGACAGCCTCTACCATTATATTGATAGTTTTAATCCTTTTTCTTTTAGTCGCGTTTTTATCTACGTTTAAAGTAGTACCACAACGGTCGGCTTATATCGTGGAAAGGCTGGGTAAATACAGTCGTACACTGGAAGCAGGCTTTCATATCCTGATACCTTTTATCGATAAGATAGCATATCGTCAAAACCAGAAAGAACAGGCTATAGATGTAGCTTCACAGATCTGTATCACCAAAGACAATATCGCGGTAGAAGTAGACGGCATTTTGTACCTGCAGGTAATCGATCCGCAAAAGGCCTCTTACGGAATAGACAACTATAAATTTGCCGTTGTTCAAATTTCGCAAACAACCATGCGTAGTATCATTGGAAAGATGGAGTTGGATAAAACCTTCGAAGAAAGGGAAACTGTAAATGGCAGCATCGTGGAAGCAGTAGATAAGGCTAGTGGTCCATGGGGAATCAAGGTATCTCGTTATGAAGTGAAGAACATTTCACCGCCACAGAGCATTAAGGACGCAATGGAAAAGCAGATGCGCGCCGAACGTGAAAAAAGAGCGTTAATTGCAGAATCAGAAGGTGACAAGCAGGCAAAGATTAACCGGGCAGAAGGTGATAAACAGGAAGCGATTGCACGCTCTGAAGGCGAGAAGCAACGCCGGATCAATGAAGCGGCGGGACGGGCTACTGAGATAGAATTGGTTGCGTTTGCTACGGCAAAAGGAATTCGTGAAATCGCCAGCTCAATAAATGAGGAAGGTGGTATGAATGCTGTAAATCTGAGAATTGCCGAACAGTACCTGACAGAGTTTGGCAAGCTGGCCAAAACCAATAACTCTATGATCGTGCCCGCTGACCTTTCCGATATCGCTGGCGTAATCACTAGCATTACCACTGTATTAAATAAGACCAGGCCGGAATCGCCAATTTTGACCAGTGCTGATAACCGGGCAAGTAATCCGAGGCAATAGGATTATTTCTTAACCATCATAAAATAATTTTATGATCCCGATTTTTCGGAATGGATAAATTAACGCAGTAAGTAGCTCAGGCTAAAATAAGCTGCTTGCCCTTACCAGTGGTAATTAAACCAGATAAACTTTGATGGATAAGCTGGCTCCATGAATTTGAACAGCTATCGAAGCATTCGACAGTGGGCACTAAACCCAAATGAGAAAAACGAAGCCTGGTTTGGTTGCCCTCCTGAGAAATTTCGAAACTGATCTTTGTTCCGATCCATTCGTCTTTGTCCTCAACGTAATTAATGACGCACTCAGTAACCAGCCACACTACCTTTTGACCAGGGATCATTTCAATTACTCTTTGCCTGGAATAGTGGAAGTCTTTATATCGATAGGTGAACTCATCATTTAGTTCTCCTGCATTGCCTTCAACTTCTCCTGACCACCAGAGCCGGGGATTGTTAATCGCATCAAAAACTTTTTTTGTTGTTTGGTCCACCAGTAAGGTGGTAGTAAAATCGGGTGTTTTCATCTTAATCTATTTTAAGTATTTAATGAAGAAATAAAAATCCAGCTTTTCAATAGGTAACTTTAAAGTTACTCAAATATATAGGTAACTTCTGGGTTACGCAAATTTTTTTTCAAAAAAAATCTGACTGTGGGCCAGCTATAGAATGTTAGATGTCCTTTCTTTCTGCCTGCACTCAAAGATTTTATTTAAAAGAACCTTTTTGTCAGTGGTAAATTTTGCAAGTGTTAAAGCATCCTGTAAATGCGAAATCGCCTTTGTATAGTCAATGCCAGTATAGAGTTCACCTAACAATGAATGGTACAAATAATTTCCATTAAGTTTTATCTTTTCTGCTTCTATAATTGCTTCCATTTTCCCATTTGCTTTGGCAAGTACATAAGTTCTATTCAAAGCTGCAATAGGTGAATATTCAATAACGAGTAGTTGGTTATATAGCTGTAAAATATTTTCCCATTTTTCTTTTGAATCGGTTTTAGAAGTATGCCAGTAAGCGATGGCAGCTTCTAAATGAAATTTTGAAAGTGTATCGCCTTGCGAAGCCTGATCCAAAAAATATTCTCCTTTGCTAATCGGGTCTTGACTCCATAAGTCCGTTTCCTGGTCTCCATATAGAATTATTTCTCCGTTTTGGTTAAGACTTGCATCAAATCTTGATGAATGAAAACACATTAAGGAAAACAAGGCATTTGCAGATGGTTTGTTTGTCTGGTTGTTCTCAATAAGCAAATACGTTAATCTCATCGCTTCCAAACATAGGTCTTTACGCAAAGTAATGTCTTGATTTAACGAATAATAGCCCTCATTAAAAAGTAAATACAAAGTCATTAAAACAGAAGGTAGGCGTTCATTTATTTCAGATGAAGTAGGATGTTCAATTTTTATTTTTTCAATTCTAAGTTTTTCTTTGGCTCGTTGTAAACGTTTATATATAACTTCTTTGTTTGTCAGAAAAGCGTTTGCAATTTCATCAACGCCAAAACCGCAAAGTAGATTTAATGCCAAACTAATTTGTGCTTCAGCAGGATTACAGGGATGGCAAACCACAAATATCATTGCCAGTTGGCTATCGTTGATGTTTTTGATTGACAAATCAATTTCTATTTCTTCCGAACCCGTTGCACTGTATGTTATCTCTTTTGAAATGTGTTCAGCAAAAAGCGAATTTTGTTTTAAATGATCTTTCGTCTTATTTTTTGCAACAGTATATAGCCAGGCAGCCGGGTTTTCAGGCAGTCCTTTTAAACCCCACAATTCAGATGCCGAAAGAAAAGTATCGCTTACAATGTCTTCTGCAATTTCAATGCGCTCAATGCCAAATAATCTGCAGAGTACAGAAACTATTTTTCTGTACTCCGTTCTAAATAAATGAGGCATCAATTCTGCCTGGATCATAAAAATAATTGCCTGTGTAAAACAAAGTATTCTGGATTTTTTGAAATTATGCTTACATAGCACTTATCTCTCTAATTTCTACATTTCCACCAATTGTTAAGACAGGGCATCCCTTTGCTAATTCAGCAGCTTCTTCAATAGAAGTGGCTTTTACAATACTATAGCCAATAATACACTCCTTAATTTCACTATACGGTCCATCAGCGATTACATTGTTAGATTTTACAACTTGGCCAGAAGGGACTAATCTATTTCCCCGATCGGTCAATTTGTTTTGAGCTGCAATACCACCTATCCAGTCCATCCAGCGTTTCATACTAACCTGCATTTCTTCGGGTGAGCGTTTAGGGAAAGCTTGCATTGTATTTTCATCAGTCCTGAATACCAATAAATAATCTTTCATTTTATTTGAAGCTTTAATTGTTTAAAACTTATGAAATCCAGGTTTATGGAATTAGATAAGCTATGGAGATTTTGATTCGTTATTCAAATTCATCAAGTTATGCCTGCTATAACTTCCTGTTAACTAATGTTCGCATTTTGATAGTGAATGATGTGTGCACCAGAAGTCATCTGCTTGTACCTATGTAAATTTCCCCCCTGATCAAAACCAGGGAAAGACAAATTGCTCACCTCCGGGACTAAATAAAGGAGTTTTACGATAGTGGTTATTTCATTCAAACGTTTTTTTATATGTCATCAATCTTGAAAATTTTGTTGAAACTTTTGCATACTAAATACGCATTGACTCCGTTTAAAAATCCATAATTCATTGCTAAGTCTTAAGCCCGGTAAAACTAAGTGCTATCGACTAGCAAATGATAATGATTAACCCTTTTATCACAGCTTCACCCCGGTAATATCTTATATGACAGTCGTTATATGACGGTAATGACGAACCTTTAGGTTGTTGATTTGAGAAAATAATATTTAAGAAAATAATATTGAGAAAATAATATTTGAAAAGATAATTTTTGCTGTTCCCAGGTTCGCATGAAGATATTTAATTGAAATTAATCCCTACCTATGAAAACCGCTGTTACCAGGTTGTACAAAGGCCTGTTGCTTTCCTGTTCGTTTACTATTGCATCGATATATGCCATCGCACAATCTAATCCGGGTGGCGTTGGCGGTGCCTCCGTATGGCTACGTGCCGATGCCGGAATTACTGCCACCGGTACCAATGTCACCGGTTGGGTAAACCAGGCAAATGCAGCGAACAGTTTTGCTGGTACTAATAATCCGCAACTCAATGCCGGCAATATAAACTTCAACCCGGCTATCACCTTTAGCGGAAGTAATTTTCTTACCAGTTCTCTCAATGTATTACCAGCTAATAGCGCATATACAAAGTTTGTTGTATTCAGGTTTGACGGTGTCCCGGCAAATAATCTTATTTCTTCAGGCGGAATTGGCGACAACGCTCTTTTTGCAGCAAATACAAATACTAATCTGTGTGTTTTTCATAACGGTGCGATACTTACTGCATCTAACGTAGTTGATGGTACCCGCTATTACCTGGGCACAGCCGGATTTTCCAGCGGGGTCGCCGCCGGAACGTTCATAAACGTAAATGGTGTGAACAAAGCCGCCATTAATTCAGCTGCTCCTTATGTTGCTTCCACAATGCAATTAGGCGCGCATGGTGGCGGAAATAATCTTGCCGGGCGAATCGCAGAAGTAATAGTGTACCCGTCAGCGTTAGCCAGTGGTGCTGTCTCCACCAGGCAGATACAAAGTTATCTCGGTCTTAAATACGGTATCACGATTGGTCATGATTACCTCGCATCAGATGGAACCAGCAACATCTATTCGATATCGACCCATAATAATAATATCGCAGGCCTGGGCCGCGATGATAATAGTGCTTTTAACCAAAAGCAAAGTCAAAGTATTAATACGGCAATTACAAACCAGGTAGTGATGGCCGCCGGCAGTTTGGCCAATACCAACGCAATGAATGCAAGTGTGATCGCTGCTGACAAACAATTTTTGGTTTGGGGCGATGACAATGGCTCCATCACTTCGACAGTGCCCGTTGCCGGTTTCTCTAACGTTAATAACAAGCTCGCAAGAACATGGAAACTGCAAAACACCGGTAACTTCAGTCAACAGGTAACTGTTTATTTTCCGACCATAAGTCTTAATCAACTTTCTAATGCCGGCAAATACCTTGTGCAAAGTACCAGCGCTACATTCGCTACTCCAGGGGCCGAAACACCTGGAACAACGACAACAACTATCAATGGCATCTCTTATACCGGTTTTATTGTAACATTTCCATCTGCAGGAACCTTGTATTTCAGTTTTGGTTCAAAAGCGGTAAATCCGGGAAATATAGGTGGGGCCAGTGTATGGGTGCGGGCTGATGCTGGTATCAACTCATCAGGCGCAACAATAAGTTCATGGGTGAACCAGGTAAATCCCGCCAATAACTTTACTGCTTCCGGCACCCCTCAACTTACAGACGGTGCGGTAAACTTTAATCCAACTGTACTTTTTGGTGGTTCAGATTTTCTGACGAGCGCGGGTAACGTCCCCGCATTAGCCAATAGCAACTATACAAGATTCATTGTCTTCAGGTCTGTTGCCGGTAATAACCTTTTGTCTGCAGCACACGGAACTCCGGGACTTGCGATATGGGCACCAAATCAGGCTTTAACTATACGACATGGTGTTTCGGATTTTATAAAAACGCCCGACGGTTTTTTAAATTCGGGACGACAGTATCTTGCCAGCATGATATTCAGCAACGGAACAGTTAACGGTACCCAAATAAGGATAAATGGAAGCACAAATGTATCGGCGACTTCCAGTGCCAGCTATGGCGTCGATCAATTACAAATCGGTGCATATAATAGTACAACGATACTTTCAGCCGGTAGCAACATCGCAGAAGCGGTGGTTTATAATAGCGCGTTGAGTACAGCTGATGCCCGGCAGGTTGAGACTTATCTCAGTTTAAAATATGGCCTCACAATGGGCGGAGACTATCTTGCTTCGAATAGCAACAATATCTATTCAGTCAGTGGCTACAGCTCAGACATTGCCGGCATTGGGCGGGATGATAATACAGCCCTTGATCAGCGCCAGGGAAAAAGCGGCAATGCCGGCAGCCAGGTTGTAATGGCCAGCGGCACCGTGAACGCCAACAACGCACTTAACACCGCATCGATAATTGCTGACCAGCAATTCCTGGTATGGGGTGATAATGATCTTCCCGGTTATACTTCCAGCATACTTATAAGTCAAAAGCGCCTTGCTTCTACCTGGAAACTGGAAAACACCAATTCTTTTAACCAGGCGGTAACAGTCTATTATCCTGTTTCGGCGCTTGCCGGGCTGGGTAATTCACCGAAATTTATTTATGGCACGCCTGGTTCACTGGATGACGGAACTGCCACACAGGTGAATGCGGGTGCAAACGTGATCATCGGCGGAGAAACATATAGATCCTATTCAGTGACCTTTCCAACTACAGCCGTTTTGTATTTTTCTTTTGCAGGCCAGGTAGTCCCGGAGATTTGCGGTAATGGCATTGATGATAACCTTGATGGCTATACTGATGAGCTTGACGCAAGCTGTACACCCATACCATCCTGCACAGCGCCTGCACCGCCTCTCACAAACTTCGGAATAAAACAGGATTGGGTTACGAGTTCAGCAGATGCACTTGCCACATCGGTTTCGCCTACAGTTGCTGATCTTGATGGTGACGGTATACCCGAGATCCTGACGGTAAGAGCAGGCGGCGCAGGTCTTACATATTTCAAAGGCGATGGTTCTAATCTGTCGAAAAATACAATTGACTACAACATTCAGTTGCCTGTGCGGGTTACCCAGTCTACGATGCAACCCGCGGTGGCGGATGTGGACCGTGACGGATTGCCTGAAGTTATCGTTCTGGGCAACGATGGATTTGTGTATGTTTTCAATAATGTCTCCGGCAGCTCCGGTATCTATAAGTACCGTTCGCTGGAACCGGTGTCAACCCGTTTTGCAAGCGGTTCACCAAGGTTGGCTGATATCAATGAAGATGGTGTGCCCGAAATAATAGTTGGCCTGGACGTGTTTCAATTTAATTTCGGCCAAAACCGCCTTCTTAAAGCAGTTACCGGTTCAGCAACTGCACCTTATGGAAAAGATGGTTTTGATTGGGGTAATGATGTGGTTGTTATTGATATTATGAGTTCAAATCCCGGCAAGGAAATCGTTGCGGGCTCCCAGGTTTATGGAGTTAACCTGGCAACCGGCATAACTACGGTTTTAGCGAATCTTAGTACTATCGCCGGGGCAGGAGTAATCCCCGCGAATAACGACGGACCGTCTGCCGTGGCCGATCTGGATAATGACGGTCAACTCGACATTGTTTATCCTAACGGCACTGATCTTATTGTTTGGGACCCTGCATCTGCTATATTAAAAATGAAGATCGCCTATAACAATAACGGAGTTCTATACATGGGTATGCCGACCATTGCAAATGTGTACGATGAAAAAACGCTGGATGCGAAGGCGGTAAACTATCCCGAGATCATCTTCAATGCTAGGTATGTAATGCATGCATTCAACCTTAATAAAACGACAGGTCCTGTCTGGTCACTTGTTACTACTGACGGATCCGCGGAAACATCGGTTACTGCATTCGATCTTAACGGGGATGGCGTGCAGGAGATCATCTATAACGATGAAACGAATATTCGTGTGATTAATGGCAATAAAGCTTCGCCTTCGGATGTTGCCACCTATGCATCCGGTACAGCAACCTGGATGGAACACCCGGTAGTAGCCGATGTGGACAATGATGGAAGTGCCGAATTTGTCTGTGTCAGCAATGGCACAAATGCGTTCACCGGTATGCTTCGTGTATTTGGAGCTGCAGTTGGTAGCTCGGGCTGGCAAGGCACCCGTAAAGTATGGAACGGACGTGGTTATCGTGCAAAGTCTGTCAACGACGACCTGACCATACCCGTTATTGAGCAAAATATCACAGTGCAATATCCTTCTGGTTCCGGTAAATATCCGCTGGATATTTTTAACAGCCAGGTTGATGCTCGTGTATTGGCTCCGGGTATTGTCGCTTCACCTGATCTTAGCATTTCTGCATTAAGCATTGCTAACAGCAGCACAGCCTGCAGTTTTGTACCAGCCTCAGCGGTTTTGAGTTATACGCTGACCAATAACGGATCCGCAATAGCGCCGGCCGGAACCCCTGTACGATTTTACAAAGGTGATCCAACAGTGAGTGGTGCTGTGTTATTGAGTACCACGGATGCGCTGGCTGCGAACCTGTATGCCGGCGCTTCGGTGACGAGGACGGTGAATTTGAATCTTGCAGCATACGCATCACCGTACACGATATTCGCAGTGGTAAATGATAATGGTTTAAGCGTTGTGCCAATCACATTCCCGGTAGCAGGGATCAGTTTGAATGAATGCAATTATTTAAATAACATTAGTTCCGTTTTGATATCGCCCGTATCATCAGATTTTGGTAACATGTCTTCTTCCTGGCCAATTGCTTCAGCAACAACCAGTACCAATAATGCTGCTTGGTTAGGAAATAACGTACCCACAAATGAATGCGCAAATAGCTTAACTGATGAAGCCGATGGCCTGGTACTAACAAGCGGCGCAAACGGTGGAAATGGAAGCAGTGCGACTCCATGGGTAATGAGTGGTGTGGGTTCCGTATTCAACTTCACACTTACAGTAAATGGCAATGGCGCATCTAAGCCGGTGTACTGGGCTTTATGGTATGATGCAGATGGTAATGGCAACTTTACTGATGCTACAGATGTATTCATGAACGGCAATATGATTCATGGCAGTCCCGTCTCGACAAATTTCAACTTTTCCGTGCCACCTGCTTCCGGAGCTGCGAATGGTGTGATACGTGTAATAGCCATTGCTGTTGATCCCGGTTTCACAAAAACTATGAACGGTAGCGGAAGTTTTACAAATGGGGAAGTGGAGGATTATTTTGTCTCATATGCCACGCTCTTACCAATAACACTCACGAAATTTACCGCTTTTGAAACCGGAAATTGTGCTGCCCGTATAGAATGGACCAGCAGCAGTGATGAAACCAATACAGGTTATGAAATACTTCATAGTAATGATGGGGCAACATTCAAAACGATCGCGAAGATGAATAGTAATCACAATGCCGGCAGCAACTCTTATGCTTATACCGACAACAGTGTAGCAAATGGCCTGAATTATTATCGTTTAAAAATGCTGGATATTGATGGTACCTACGCTTACAGCAGAACAGTAACAGTAAGAACTGAGTGCGGGAAAACCATTATTCAGTTAATGCCGAATCCTGTTAATACCGTGGCGACTATTACTGGTCTGAAGATGGGTGATGAGATACGTGTAACATCCAGCGATGGTCGTGCCGAAATAAAAAAGCTGGCGACAACGGGCACCGAAAGTCTTAATATGAGCGTGTTAGCGAATGGTGTGCACCTGGTGCAGATATTGCGTAATGGCATTGTTGTCAGTAATATGAAGGTAACAAAGTTGTAAAAATTGAGGAAGGATTTCACTCCTTTTTACCATGTGTTTAATTTGCAACCGGGCGATAAAATGGATGAACCCAAAACTAAAAGATAACTACCTCTTAAGCTTCTCTTTGCTGAGATAGTTTCTTTATTACCATAGGTAGTAATAGTCCTTGCCCTATGACGCTATACAATATTACCATAAATGTAATGAACAGGATTTCCGCGCGCATAGGAAACGGAGAGCCGTCATCCATTGACAGTGGCAAGGCCAGAGCAATCGCCAATGAAACAATGCCCCTCATTCCGGAAAGACTTATTATGATACTTTCCTCGACACTGATGAGATTATTTTCAGAAATTCGCCCCCTTTTGTTGAACCTGGGGTTATTCAATCCTTTCTCGATTTTTTTCTTAAAAGTGAAAATACGCCATGCGCGGATTACAATAGCGGCAATGGTAATGATTAACGCGTAGAGACAGTAGATAGCTATTGAGTATGTGTCCAGGTCGGAAATCACTTCTTTCAATTCTAACCCTATCAGGATAAATATCATTCCGTTCAGCAAAAAGATAACCATATCCCAGATGTTTTCGGACTGCAAATTCATTTTTTCTGAAAAATGAATTTTGCCTTTCGACGAAATGACAAATCCTAAAACAACTACCGCAATTACACCGGAAACATGGATTTCTTCAGCTAAAAGATAGGTTACAAATGGGGCTAACAACAGAAAACTATTTACTGCGGTAGCATTGTGCCTCACAATGCGCAAAAGAAATCCCATTACGAAAGCCATCACAATTCCGAGCAATGCTCCGCCAGCTATCAGGATCATAAAAGTCAGTCCGGCCTTCCACCATATAAAAGCCGCTCCCGCAACAGAGGCAAGAGCAAATTGATAAGCTACCAATGCCGATGCATCATTCAGAAGGCTTTCACCTTCAAGAATAACGCTTGTTTTATGTGAAAGACCAAGATTTTTGGTAACCCCGATGGCGGCAACGGCATCTGTAGCCGCTAAAATAGCTCCTAGCAAAAAAGCTAAGGACCATGTCATTCCCGGAATCATAAAGCGACATAAAAGCCCAATACCTATCGTTGTAATAAATACCAATCCGAATGCCAGTGTACCAATGGTTGAAAATTGTTCTTTCAAATCTTTTTGCGGGATCTTAATGGCGGCATCAAACAGCAATGGAGGTAGTACGAGTAGAAATATAACTTCAGACTCGATATGCACAGGTTTAAATCCCGGCATGAAGCTGAAGGCGATTCCTGAAACGATTAAGAAAATCGGGCTTGACCAATTCAGCCGCTCTGCCAGTGCAGTCAGTAAAATTATCAAACCTAAAATAACCAGTACAATGCTATAGTGTTCCATATTTTTACAGGCGGCATATTCGCGAATTCCACGGCCAGGTTCTGAAAGACGGTGCCTTGCGCTGGACATCCTGGACCAGAAGATCAGGGCCTGGATCGATTCGAAACTTAAAACCAAATAAAGACAAAAATTCTGACTGATATATATGCGCAATAATTTGTTCGTAATTTTTTTGATGTCTAGTATATATTATTTTGTAAGGAGTTTATAGATCATAAAACAAATACCCGAAACAGCCAGCGACTCGCCAACTCCTATCCACTCATCGCCTCGCAGGGTTAGGGCTCTCGGTACATGCAACAAAAGGAACCAGCCAAATACCTGGATTCCGGAAAGAAGTGCAGCTAACTTTTGAGTTTGAGGATCAGCAGTCCAATACCTCCCAGGATTAAGGTTGTCCCGGTAAAATAAGTAAAGAACAATGGGAAGGGGATAAATTCCGGGATCAGGCTTTGAACAAACTCAGCATATTTAAAATGTGCAACGCCGCAATCCACAAAAAATACAAAGAGAATGATGAGATTAAGCCAAATAACTTTCTTCTGATACTTATGATAGTTGCTTAGCGTAGTTAAAATCAGGAATGCACCGCTGATGAGCCACAGCGTTTTGAACCCGTTAATATGATCGCGCCATAAATTAAGAATATGTCTACTCGTAACAAGCCAAAAGATGAGGTTAGCGATCGTGAGCAATGCTGCAGCCCGATATCGCTCCAGGTATAAAGCCAACACTGCAATCAGAAACAAGGCTCCCGATATATAGGCCATAAAAGGATTAAGTCCTTGTAAGAACTCTGGCAGTGGTCGTGGCCTTGTCATTGCAATATCTGTCTTCACAAAACTGTAAATAGCCAGCTCCGCTATAGCTACCAGGTACATATATTGCGATGTAAGCTGAAAATTCTTCGAGAAGCGATTTTTATTATTAATTGTGGCGTCCATAAATTATTTGTTGTTGAAGTTACCGGAATTACAAAGAAGAAAAACTCGTCAATGCGTCATCTTTCTTTAAGTCCACTCAGAACGCAAGTAACTTACAGGATTTGAAAGGGTAGATTTAATCACCTGGACATCCCTTTCATAGACGTTATAAATCCTTGATGCATTCTTATGAAAACCGCACTTGAAAAATAACAAAAGTTAGATCGATTAAATTGTTGCTGTTATTGGTGACGTGGGTACAGCGCTGGCGAGTAAATCAATTGTTTCAATAGCATATAAAGGAACATTTACCATCCAGCCCTCGGGCCTGTAATCGGAAAGCGATGCACGGACCGCGAGTGCCGGCATATATTTATCGCAATACACTTTTAAACTTTTTGCCTGAAGATTTTCGGCGGCCTTTACCTCTATCGGGATCACTTTGCCGGTGTGCTGCACCACAAAGTCCATTTCCGCTTTTGCGTTGTTTGGCGTCCAATAATAAACCGGGAGACCGGGCAGGGTTAGAAGTTGCTGCAGAACATATTGTTCGGTGAGCGCTCCTTTAAAGGTTTCAAAGATATCATTGCCATCCAGCAAAGTTTTGACATCCAGGCCGGTCATGGCAGACAACAAACCTACATCTCCTAAAAAGAGCTTAAACGCACTCAGTTCTTCAAATGCTTTTAATGGAATACCTGGATGCGAAATGTTATGCACTTTATGGATCAGCCCGCAGTCGATCAGCCAGGACATTGCCAGTTCATATTCCTTTGCCCGGGCACCGCTCCGGATTAATCCATAAATGAATTTCTTGTTTTCCTTTGCAAGTTGAGCCGGGATCGAGTTCCATAGCATACGGATCCGCGGAATAATGTCGGTTGGTGCATGTTTAGAAAAATCCTGCTCGTAGCCGGTTAGTATTTGTTGTTGGATCGTCCGGACCAGTTTGAAATCGCCATTTGTGACAAATGAACGAACCGCCTCCGGCATTCCTCCGATGAAGTAATACTGCTTCAACCGCTCCATGAATTTTACCTTGAAGGTGGTAATCAGCGGCCAGTCCGGTACTTTCAATAACTCCGCCAGCGGTTTTTCTCCTGCGGCTTCCAGGAATTCTGAATAACTTAATGGGTAAAGTTCCAGGAAATCTACCTTCCCAACCGGAAATGACTGGTGATTATTCAAGGCGACGCCTAGTAAAGATCCGGCTGTTACGATGTGATAGTCCGGGGCATTTTCCTGGAAATATTTCAGTGAGCTAATGGCTCCCGGCGCTTCCTGGATCTCATCAAAGATTAGCAGCGTTGTGGCTGGTACTATGGTAATGCCTGTTTCAATTTGCAGGGCCGTCAGGATCCGCCGGATGTCAAAATTATCTTGAAAAAGGCCTTTCAGGTTAGCGCTGCTTTCAAAGTTGACATACGCCACCTGCTCGTACTGCTGCCGTCCAAATTCTTTCATCAGCCAGGTTTTACCTACCTGGCGGGCACCGCGGATGATCATCGGTTTTCTCGTCGCAGTTGCTTTCCATGTCTTCAAAATCCTCATTTCTGCCCGTTCCATTTTACATTATTTGGTACTAATTTATGTTAAAAATCACACTATTAAGTACCAGTTTTGTTTAAAATCCCAGTAATCTGGACGACATTTTCTAGTTCGCTATAAAATAGATAAATACATATAAAGAAATAAATGATTTTCAAAGCACTTATCTGACATAAGCTGGAGAAGTTAGTCAATTGCCGTATTGAAATTTTAGACGGATCCTGAAATAAGACGAGATATCAATTGGTCAGTTTTTTTTCACTCTATCGTTCTGAATATGCCCGATAATCGATCTCTTAAATTGTAGCGGCGCAACTCCATATGCCTGCTTAAAAACCCTGATAAAATGGGAAGCATTTTCAAAACCGGTTTCAAACACCAGTTCATTAATATTTTTATCAGTCACTTCTAAGAGATATTTTGCGTGTTCCAATCTTCGTTTCAGAAGCCATTTTCCCGGCGTGCATTGAAATGTACTGATAAAATCTTTTTTGAATGAAGTAATGCTTCTACCGCTCAGATACGCGAATTCCTCCAGTTTCATATTGTAAATGAAATTAGATTCCATGATTTCCCTTATAGAGGTTTTACTCCTGTCGCACAATGATTTAAAATAATTGCAAAGCGACTCATTGTGAGGAGATAATAGGAGATCGAGGATTAACTCTTTGAATTTTATCTCTAATAAATTCCCGGGAGGTGGTTCCTGTTTAGCAAAATAAGACAATACAGAATGAAAATAAGAAGGAAGCACCTCGTCTAAGCAGAGGTTAATAACTGAGTCTGTGTTTTCTATTGTGTATTTTTGAATAGGAGCAGAGCTCTCTTTAATAACACCACTGATAAAGTCATCAGGAACAAAAATCATCAACGAACAAAACCCTTCTTCAAAAAACTGGTGAATAATATTTGCTCCCTTTTTTACAAAAATAGCCTCTCCTTCACGAACACAGTATTCGGCACGAGCGCTTTGCCACATTTTCTTGCCTCGCACTGCATACAAAAAATAATTATACTTTGACCATACTTTTACAGCAGCTTGATCTGCTACACACTTGTATTCCAGGAAAAGAAGATCATTTACCTTAAACTGTTTGAAAATACTGTTGCCGCTTACAAATTCCAGTAAGTTGAACATTGTTCCTCCACGTGTGTATAAAAGTTAAGCATTTTCTGGCTTAACTCCTATATTTTATTTTCCTAACTTTTTTCCGGTATTTAGGAGACTATTTCTTTTGTGGCCGTTGGCTTGAAATTTTTCACAAAATATTTATCCCTGATAAATGTGATTAGTTCATCATTGAATTTCAACCGCTCTTCCAGAAATAGCGCATGCCCACTGTTTTCAAACGCAATCAATTTTGAATTTGCTATTCCCTTATGTAATTGTTCTGCCAGTTCAAATGGGCAAAGCTTATCGAGTTTTCCATGAAAAATGGCTGTAGGAATTGTTATTTTCTTAAGATCATCCCTGATATCTGAATCCCTGATCATATAGAGCCCCTGTTCCATTGCGTATGGAGAAGACTGAAATTCGATTCCTGCAAGCCAATCAGATATACTTTTTGGTAACGCTGTTTCTGATGCTGCAAACAATTTTCCAAATTCTTCTATTAGCTGTGGGCGATTTACAGAGTTCAGTTCAATCAAGCTATTTAGAATTTCGATTGGAAGACCATAAGGAAAATCATCTTTGCGAACCTCACAAGGTGCAGCTGCTCCAAACAGGGCCAATTTGCTGATGTGTTCATTATTGTATTTTGAAGCAAAACGGATAACAGTGGCACCCCCAAATGAAAAGCCACCCAGAACAGCATTGTCGATTCTCAGATCCTCAAGAACAACTTTAATATCGTCCGCAAAAACGTCATAGTTGTATTTTCCGTATGGTTTATCCGATTGACCAAACCCCCTCAACGTAATACCAATAGCCCTATAGCCATTTTCCATTAGGGTTGCATATTGATACTCATACATTGCATCGCTGAGTGGCCAACCATGAATTAATACTACGGGACTTCCTTCGCCCAAATCGCTGACATGAAGTCTTACATTTTTTTCAACTTCAATAAATTCAGAGCGCCCCAAAGCAGCTCTTATATTTGAAATTTTCATAACAATAATTTTTACAAAAGATGATAAAATTTATTTACAGGTAAATGTAGTTACACATTTATTGGCAGCATGTTCTGTGTAGGCTAAAAAATGTGCTGTGAAGGCTAAAAAAATCAATCACCTTGAATAAAACCTGATAACTGGAAAAACAAATGTTGTCAGACACGAAATGCCTTGTTTGTATTTAATAATTTACATTTGTGAAGCGTCATAATTACCAATCAATGCACGAATCTCTTATCAAACACTTCAACAATTACACTTCAACACCGCTTACCGTCAGGGAGATAGAGCTGATTAAAAATACTTTTGTATCCAAAAAAATAAGGAAAAAGCAATACTTTTTGCAGGAAGGCGAAGTGTGCAAATACGCTGCATTTATAGTTAAAGGCGCTATGCGACAATACAGTGTTGATGAGAAAGGTGTAGAACACATTGTTCGCTTGTTAATTGAAAATTGGTGGGCTGTAGATCGCGAAAGTTTTGTGATGCTCACTCCTACGGTTTATAATATTGATGCCTGGGAAGACACGGAAATACTGCTCGTTACAAAATCCGATTCATTGAAACTGCTTGATCAAATTCCGGTTATGGCTGAATGGACAAGGAAGTTGGACGAACATCATGCTTTTGCTTCTCAAAAAAGATTGAACGCTACTATCAGTTTTACGGCTGAAAAACGCTACTCCGATCTGGCAAATACCTATCCCGATTTTTTACAACGCTTTCCACAGCACATGATTGCTTCTTTTCTGGGCATCACCAAAGAAACCCTCAGCCGGATACGTCATTCAGCAGGATCAGGTGGACAGGCAGCGAAAAAATAAGATCTCTGCTTTACATTTTTTATTCTCCTCCCGTTCTGTTATCATTTGTCAACAGAATTTTTTATCATTTGTCATCGTTTCTCCCATGTTCTTTCATGCAATTTTGCAAGTAGTTGATATTACAAACTACTAAGGAAAGATATTATGGGAATATCATTTGGTGTTATCGGTGCTTCCCAAAACAAAAGGAGATGAAAAAGAAAATTAGTTTCACCACAAAAGGAAAAAGAGCCGACATAGGCGAATATATTATTCAGCGAATATTGCCAAACAGGTATACTAATGCAGTAGGTCCGTTTGTATTTCTTGACCATGCTCTGCCAATTAAACATTCACCTGGTGAACCGATTAAAAAAGCAAATGGAAAAGGAGCACACCCTCACAGAGGCATTGCTACGCTAACATATATTGTTAGCGGCGAAGCTGAACATCTTGACAGCAGGGGACATCACGCCAAAGTATCGTCAGGCGGAGCACAGTGGATGAAAGCCGGCGATGGTATTATCCATGATGAAGTGGTGAATGTTGACCATCAAACCAACGATCTGCTTACTCATGCTTTTCAATTCTGGATCAATCTGCCTTCCAAACAAAAAGCCGAACCACCTGAATATCTATCGATACAGGCAAGCGAAGTTCCGCAACAAAAGCTGAGTAATAATAGCGGATGGATCAAAGTAATTGTGGGGGAGTATAAAAACCTGGTGTCCAAAATCCCTAATTATTCAAAACAGTTTTTATATCACATTCACCTGGGCTCCGGAAGACAATTTTCAATCACAGCAGAAGAAGGATTGGAATATGCCGCCTTTCTTCCGCTGCAAAATGCAGTGATCAACGACACAGAATTCGGAAAAGGTGAATTCATTGAGTTTGACAGGAACGAAGGAACAATTGAAATGAACAACAACTTAAAAGATGATATTGACATTATTGTATTTGGCGGTGAAAAATATGCAGAACAAATTGTATTTGGGGGCCCTTTTGTGATGAACAGCAATGCTGAAATAGCCCAGGCATACAGTGATTTTCATGATGGCAAATACGGAGAAATTGATTACAGTAGTGTAAATTAAAAATATCTAAGACGGTTTCACAAAAGCAAAAATTATACTTTATACAAATAATATGGAAATTGGAGTTGATAGTTTTGCCGCCATGTTTAGCGGCAATCGCAGCAAATTCATTAGTGATACGGATGCACTTGGTCAATTGCTTGACAGAATTGAACATGCAGACCATGTCGGCCTTGATGTATTTGGAATTGGGGAGCATCACCGCGGGGGGTTTCTTGATTCTGCGCCTACTCTTATTCTTGCTGCAGCCGCTGCCCGTACAAAGCATATCCGCCTTACAAGCGCGGTTACCGTACTTAGTGCTGCCGACCCGGTAAGGGTATTCCAAAACTTTGCGACACTGGATCTGATTTCCCGTGGGCGGGCTGAAATGGTAGTTGGACGTGGTTCCTCCATAGAGGCTTTTCCGCTGTTTGGCTATAACCTGCAGGATTATGACGAACTGTTTGCCGAAAAGCTAGACCTCTTACTTAAAATTCGTGATGAGGAGTTTGTTACCTGGTCAGGTAAATTTCGTCCGGCTCTTAAGAACCTGCCAGTATACCCAAGACCATCGCAGGATTCCTTGCCCATTTGGATTGGAGTAGGTGGTACACCGGAATCATTTATTCGTGCAGGCACTCTCGGGCTGCCGCTGATGGTTGCCATCATTGGTGGTGAAACACATCGTTTTCGCCCATTGGTAGATCTATACCGCGAGGCCGGGAAAAAAGCAGGGTATAAGCCTGATCAATTGAAAGTAGGAATGCATTCTTTGGGCTATGTGGCAAACACCACCCAACAAGCGTTAGATGAATTTTATCCGGGATATGCGGAGACAATGAACAAGGTAGGTAAAGAACGTGGGTGGCCGCCTGTGACAAGAAGCCGGTTCGAGGCCCAGGTGGGACCCGAAGGTGCATTACTTGTTGGTAGTCCTGAAGAAATCGCGGAAAAGATTCTCCGTCATTCCGATGCACTTGGCGGAATTTCAAGGCTTACTTTTCAGATGGATGCTGCTGAATTGCCGCATGAAAAATTAATGCAATCTATTGAGCTGATTGGTACACGTTTAAAGCCATTGGTTCTGGCTAAACAATAATAAAATTCAAATAAAAGAATAACATAAATCAAATACAAAAAATCATGATTAAAGTAGCTATTATTCTCGGAAGCACTCGTCCCAACAGAAATGGCGAGGCAGTTGCAAAATGGGTTTATGAACTTTCAAAAAGCAGGGATGATGCAGAATTTGAGCTTATCGATCTCAAAGATTTTGATCTGCCGCTTCTTGATGAGCCCATACCACCGTCTATGGGACAGTATACTAAACCTCATACAATAAAATGGGCCGAAACGATTGCATCTTTTGATGGTTATGTTTTTGTAACACCTGAATACAATCATTCAACTTCAGGGGCATTAAAAAATGCTATTGACTATCTCTATAAAGAATGGAATAACAAATCTGCCGGCTTTGTAGGATATGGAAGCCTCGGAGGAGCCCGGGCAATTGAGCATTTAAGGTTAATAATGGCTGAATTACAAATCGCTGATGTGAGGATTCAAGTGTCCCTGTCAATGATTACTGATTTTGAAAACTACCATGTTTTTAAACCCGCATCATCTCATCAAAAAAATGTTCATCAAATGTTGGATCAGGTAATTGCCTGGGCCAATGTCTTAAAATTATTAAGAACAGAAGAAAGCTATTGATACGAGCTTATACGCTTCGCCGCAATGTAACCCGAAGCATCTGATTACTTTACCAGACCGGATGACGAAATAAAAACCATTTCTTCTGTATTAACTATCGTTGATGGAAAGTATTGCATCAAAAATCGCGATAATGCCGATTGCAACTAACCCTATATGTACGTAAAAGAAAAATCTATCGATTTTAATTCTGTGATTTAACCACCTACCCAAATATATCCCAGGAATCATTACTGGAATAGATTTTAGGAAATAGCCTATGACTTCACTGGTTATTAAATCCTTAAAAAAGTAGCCGACAACGGTTATCAGACTGACCGGTAAAAAGTAACCTTGCAAAGTGGCTCTGAATTCTTTGGGAGACCAACCTTTCAACTGTCCATAAATCACCAGTGGAGGTCCATTTATTCCATAAGCACCACCCAATACACCTGAAATAATGCCGCATACCCAAAGCCATTTTTTATCATTCTTCAGTTCATTAGAAATAGCACTTTTATTTATCATGCCCCATATTGAATAGATAATCAGCACAAGACCTAAAAACATCTTGATCAATTTTTCATTCCCATAGATTAATATTAAAAGACCTAATGGGACGCCAATTATTGCAGCTAAAACTAAACCTTTTGCACTTCCTACGTCTATTTTACGATGATCTTGAATGACAACTAATAACGCGATTGCCACTGATAGTAGCACCGATAACGGTACTGCGATATTCAGTGGCAATAATAAGCCTAGCAAAGGTACTGCTACCAACGCCTCTCCAAAACCAAAAGTCGATCTAACTAAAGTCGCTAACAAATTAATCAGTAGTACCTTAATCAGTAATATATCCATTCAACTAACTATTGTTATTTATATTTTGATTACAATCACTCGTTTATTTATTCAGCTTTCTATTTATTTTCTTTCCTATTCTTAAGAATTCGTCAACAGAATACTTTCCGCTTCCTGTAAATATCAGGCTTAACAACCCTGCTATATAAACTATATTGATTTCATATCCCGGAGGGCCGAATTTTGGTCCCGTTTCAGATAATCCAATCGTATTTACAGTACTAAATCCATAATGTATATGTATTGTAAACATTGCCACTATCATAGTAATTATCAAAGGAACAGAAATTATCCGGGTAAATATTCCTGCTATAATAGCTATCCCTCCAAGAAATTCCAGGTAGGGCACTATTTGTGCATTTAGATTCGCCATAGGTACCCCAATTAAATTTAATAATTTTTCAAAGCCACCTGTTCCTCTACTTATTTTTGCCCAGCCGTGCACTAAAAACCCAACTCCTAATGCTACACGCAAAATCAGAATTCCCCAGTCTTGATTTTTTTTTAAGTAATCCATTTCTAATTTTTGATATAAATTTCCTTGTTATACGATTTGCCAATCATAGTCTATTTGCTTCTTCTTGAGTAACATATTTAGCCTTTACACTATGGTATAAAAGGAGATTGTAAAGTTATAACCGCTATGATATTCAGGAAATGACAGATTTTCCCGAAAGATTGACAATATTTCCCGTTATCAATTTTTAGAGCCAGTATTGGGTAACATTCCTCGACATCCCACAAAGATTTGGAGTAGATATGCCAATGTTTTATCAAGTAGGTAACAACAACCTATGAATAATACTTTAAGATAGTGTCTTAAGATTTTGTAAAATTAAAATTCGGGGTAATCTGTCAGGTCATAGGGAAATATGGATAACTCAATAGCTGATATTGAGAACTACTTTTGTTCAATAGAATTTTAAAATAAAATAAAATGAACTAAAAGCAAATCAGAATGTAGAAGATGGTGGTGCTACAGAAGGCATAAAAAGATAAAACCCAATAGTAACAAGGAAATGATTGGCATATGGTAACCGAATTCGAAGAGAAAGCTACACTGGCGCGATTCATTATGCATGTAAATAGCGATAAATTAAAAGGGGCGGGACTTCTGAAGCCTACCGCACCTATAAATACGTTTGTTTATAACAATGGTGAGGAACAGAAGGTAAAAATAGACGAAATCGAATACACGATGCCTGCAGCGTCCATTTTACCATTAGTATCAAATCAAAATTTCAGATTTGAGCGCCTTGAACATTTGGTTGCCTGGCAATTCAATAGAGAATTTTATTGTATTGTGGATCACGATGCAGAGGTTGGTTGTGTGGGCTTCCTTTTTTATGGAATTGAACATCCTATGTTTATTGTTCTGAATGCACAAGAAAAAGAGGAGATGGTTAACATAGAAAAAATGTTCACTATGGAATGGTCCACAAAGGACAATTTCCAGGGCGAGATGTTAAGAACTCTGCTCAAGCATTTAATAATCAAAACTACAAGAACTGCTAAACAGCAAAGTGAAAGTTATAAAATATTTCCTGACGAGAAAATGGACACAGTGCGTAAATTCTCGTTGTTATTGGAAGGATCATTCAAAAGTGAACACGGTGTAAAATTTTATGCTGATGCACTAAATAAATCTCCAAAGACATTAAGCAATAGTTTCGCCCTGGTTGGCCAATTGGCTCCCTCGAAAATTATTCAGAGTAGGATTGTACTTGAAGCAAAGCGATATCTACATTATACGGACAAAACCGCAAAGGAAATTTCATATGAATTGGGATTTGAAAGTCCAGCGCATTTTAGTCGGTTTTTCAAAATGCATACAGGAACAAATATTTCAAAGTTTAAGGAAATTGAACCTTGTGAAAAAATTCGGCATCACGCAACCGGTGATCGGTAAGCGCGTCAAAGTGATGGGCGCCAGTGTTTCGGGTATTACTGTTTTACTATCAAAAGATCTTTTAAAGCTGGTGATGATTGCAATTGTTATTGCCACTCCCGCAGGCTGGTGGGCAATGAACAACTGGTTGCAGGACTATCAATACCGAATCAGGTTAAGCTGGTGGATGTTTGCGCTCGCTTCGGTAATTGGAATGGGTATTGCGATTCTAACCTTAGGCCTACAGGCCGCGCGTGCAGCTTTGGCGAATCCTGCTAAAACGTTGAAAAGCGAGTGAGCATCATCCGATATTCACCAATAAATGGTAACTACTGGTTTATGTAAAGCTGGTATCTCAAGTGTCAGCAGATTGTCCTGGAACAAATATTCACGGACAGGTTTACCATTGATCAGAATCCTGGAAGGCTTCAACTTGCTATAAGCTTTAAAGGTTCCACCTTCATATAAGGTAACCGAGATGTTATTGTTTTTCCATTCTTCCTTTAAAATAGTTGCAGGTGCATTGTATTTATCTGTTAAACCCAACGCCGCGAAATTATTCTTCAGTGGAACAATATAATATAACTGGTAACCCATCCTGGACAACTTAACAGGAAACTGATCATTGAATGTCGCTTTCTTTATTGATTTTGAAAAGTGTTCATATATAATGAAATCGTTCCCTTTGATATTCCTTATATCCGATGCTTTTATTATTCCTTCCACTGAATTGGCATCAGCTGCATTCCATACACCCAATAATCCTGCATTTCGAACCATTGAAGAGGCTTTAAACAACTTTGCGTCCTGGACCTGGAACAAACAGTCATCGGTGGGTAACAAAGGGGTTTCAGATTTAATGATCCGGCCATCGGAATATATAAGAGGACGCAACACATCGAACTTTTGTTCGCCAATATTATCCGTTATATAAATGGGACCGCAGTTGATAGCTCTTGCAACCGCATGGAATATTGCATTCGGATTATGTGACTGAAATATATCAAAATCAGGATAGACCATTTGCCCGAAATAAATCGAATTGTAAATGGCCTGTAGTACATGCGCTGCTGCATTACCATGTTGAAGATTATAGGTTTCATTTTTTTTGTAGGGGAAATAATCTTCACTGGTACGGGCAACAGCAGATGAACCGAAATTCAGATAAGCTTCCGCGGTCATATCCATACAATTGATTACCGCACCTTTAAAATGTTTATCGGCTGATTTATATAAAGCTTTGTGCATGGAATCGGATAAACTGAAAATCGGATAATTATCTACTGCCATTTTCTCAACTGCCAGTTGATTATCAACTTTCACAAAGTCAAATCCTTCCTGTTTTAAATAGCTATGCCATGTATTATAAAATGCGCTTAGCGAGTCACTATCCGGCCTGATGAAATGATATGTCTTATCGGGCTCAAGCTGTTTATCTGGACTCTCTTTTTGTTTCCAGGAAAACATAGCCGAAGCAAAATGTTTTCCAAGTTCTGAAGCTGTATCAATCCCATTCCAAAGTCCATTGAATGTATGCCAGACACCCATATACTTAATACCGTATTGTTTTTTAAGTTTATCCAATACGGGTTTAAATCCATTTGGAAATTGTTGGAGATTGGGTGTAAATGATTGCAGTTTCCTGTCACCGGCCTGAAACCATCCATCATCTACCAGCATCCATCCAAGAGGAAATTTGTTCGCTGAAAAACTTTCTGCTGCCCTTAATAGCAACTCCTCGTTTAGTTTTTTTCCATTGTCAGACGCATTCCAGGTGCACCAGCCTATATAATTAAATTGTTCAGGAAACTTTTTTAAGGAACGTAGATTTTCACCCTTACCCATAAATTTTAATGAAACTCCATAAATCCGTTCGAAAAGTTCAAATGGATCTTTGCCAAATGCTATAGCCATAGACGGAACGCTGTCTATGTTTTTATTATCAGCATAACTTATCGATTTACTTCCCCATTTTGAACCGTTACTTCCAATGGTGCTTCTAAAGCCATTACCACTCAGCGGCACTGCCGCTCCGTAAACTCCGTCTTCATATTGCCAATAGTAAAACTGAACATCATCCACGGGCATATTTGACGCTGCAGCGATTGCCATTGGTTTTGTCCAGCTGTTCCAGGGTTTATACCGCCAGAGAGCAACGCCTTGTTTGTATTGCGGAGCTTCGTCAAAAAAAATACCGGCAATCTCGTTAGCTTTCAATGGTGCGGGCGGCATTGCCATCCATAAAAGCGTTACATCGTTTACCAGCTGGTATTTTACAGAAATGTCCTTATGGTTTATAATTGTAGCAATTCCTCCCGAAAGCCTTTCTTTTTTATTCCATTTCAGAATAAGTTTATTTGAAGCGGATATAACCTCTGTGTGTTGAGAATAACTGTAAGATGCTGCCAGCAAGAGAACAAAAACCAGGAACTTTTTCATTTATTTATATTAACAACTTCATTTATTGATATTAACAACGGGAGTTAATTTATTTGCTTCTGAGCTTTTATTTTCTCAAGCAGATTTTTGGTCATTTGTTGCATCCTTTGATCTGAATTAGAAAAATCCAATGTATCCTTTTGCCTTCTCGGATGCTGGTATGCCGGTGTTTTAGCTAATGGCTGAACCCAGAAACAGGTACTTGCATTAAATACAAAATTTCCTTTCGGTGTAGTATAAATGGTAGCAACATAGTTTTCGGGATCTTTTCCGAAGCCCAGGGCATTTACTTTTGTTTCAGCCAGTACCACCAGGTCTTTTTGGTTACCGGTAGGACGTCCATGATATTCCCATCCAACAAGATTTGCAACACTATCTCCTTTTTTCATGCCTGTGTTTTCAAATAACCAATGATCCGGTTGTTCGCAGATAAAACTACCATATCCCACGCCATAGGAACTGGCTCCCATTAAGTCCTGTTCATTTTTAAATTCGCGTTCGGGAAGGCGGCCCGTAGTCCTGTTCGCCCGTTTATCGGTAGAAGGTTCCAGGTATACGGTTCCATCCAACGAATTGCCACTTAGAAATAAAAGGCTGACTCCGGCATCGCGCGCCTTCTGAACATTGTTGAACATATCATATGTCCAGTACTCATCATGACCTACTGATAAAAATCCTTTGGAGCGTAACAGTCCCGCTGAGTCAGAATGCGTATCGATATTTGAAATATAAGTAACATCATATCCTTCTTTCTCCATCCAGTAACATAAAGGATATTCCCATAGCAGAAATTCACCGCTTCCATTTGATAATGGATTAAAAGCAGAAGGCAGCTCATTTACATAGATGGAATAGGGGCGGTCAAAGCTTATTTTGGCACCATTTGTATTTGACCAGGGAACATGTCCTTCATCGTACATACTGTTCCAGTATGGCCAGCGGTTATAAGCCTGCCAGGTTAAGTCAGAGCACTGAAACATAAAGTCTGATTTCCTGTCATCTTTTACAATAAAAACAATGTAAGACTGAAACCGGTCCGGCATGCTGGTTAGTTTACATATATATACACCACTTACCCAATCCGGAGGAATGACCAACCCATAAGTTGCATCCCATTTGCATTCAAGAAAATTGGACTTTGGATCTGGCTCCGCATTTTGTTGTATCGTTCCCTGCAAAGGGCCAATTGTCTTTTTTAAATTACCTCCCTTTCCTCCATAATAACCCATCCGGTAAATATCAATCGTGAACTTTGATGAGGGATTGGTACTTACAAAGAGATTTATGGAATCACCTTGTTTCACACTTGTTTGAGACGCATAACCTTCTATCTGGGGTCTCCTGCAAAACCTGTGATCCGGTAGTGGGCAGGATTCGTTTTTTACATCGATCAGCCAATCAGTTGTGCCGGGCAAGGTATTCTCTGTAAATATTACATTTCCTTTTGTTCCTTTTACATCGACGGGATCGCCATTTGAACAGGAGCCAAGTATAAGGATAGCAATTAAGTATAACAGGTTTTGTTTCATATAATTTAAAAATGGTTAGTAATATTAAGATCTGCCCACAACCGGTTCAATAAAAATCAGGTCGGCATCAGTTTTCGGTTTTAGAAAATCAAGGTCGCAACCTTCATCTGCCTGAAGTACTTCCCTGACATAAAGCTTTGGATAACCTCTTGTATGTATGGAAACAGGTTCTTTCCAGTTTGCCTTTCTATCAGCCAGTTCCTGATCACTTATGTTAGTCGTAATTGTTCTTTTTTCAACATCGAGTGTTATTTCATCGCCGTTTTTAATAAACGCCAGCATGCCACCGACTGCCGCTTCCGGCGACACATGTAATACAACGGTGCCGAAACTGGTGCCGCTCATTCTTGCATCGCTGATCCTGACCATGTCAGTTATTCCCTGCTTCCTTAACTTTTTAGGTATTGGTATCATTCCCCATTCTGGCATACCAGGTACCGCTTTCGGACCGGCATTGCGTAAGATCAGAACACTTGAAGCATCAACGTCGAGTGTTTCTTCATCGATCCTGCCCAGCATATCTTCATAATTTTCAAATACCAGTGCCTTTCCTGTATGCTTTAATAAATGAACAGAGGCTGCAGCGACTTTAATAACTGCACCTTTTGTTGCAAGATCCCCGGTTAGTATGGCCAGCGTTGGCGCTTTGTGCACCGGTCTGTCTATTCTCCTTATCACATTTTCATCAGCTATATCAGCACTGCCTAATGCCGATTTCAACAAATTGCCGGTATATGTTTTAACATCATAATCTATAAAATCTTTCAGCTGCATCATTACAGCGGGTACACCACCGGCCTTGTCAAACTCATCAATCAGCAGGTCTCCGGCAGGCTGTACATTCACAATGCAGGGAACTTTGTTACCAATCTCATTGAAGATATCCGGATATAACGAAATATTTCTCCGCCCCGCAAGGGCCGTTAAATGAATGATGGCATTTGTGGATCCTCCAAGCGCCATGCATACTGCAACCGCATTCCTGAAAGCCTGTAAAGTAAGGATATCCGAGGGCCGTAGATCTTCGTGAACCATGGATACAATTCGTTTTCCGGCATCTCGGGAAATTGCAAATCTTTTTTCACTATCCACGGGCAATGTACTTAAGCCCAGGGGCATTATTCCCAATGCTTCCAGTATACCATTCATTGTTGAAGCTGTACCCATCGTATTGCATGCGCCGAAACCACAACTCAATGCTTTTCCTATTTGTTCCCATTCATCATTGTTTATTCCACCCGTCCTTAATTCATCCCAGTACTTCCAAAGATCTGTTCCACTTCCCAGTCGCTGCCCTTTATGTATGCCTGCTTTTTTAGGACCGGCGTTTAATTGAATGGCGGGCAGGTTTGCACTGATTGCCCCCATCAATAATCCGGGAACAGTCTTATCACAATTTCCCAGCAATACTATACCGTCAATAGGATAGGAGCGAAGGTTTTCTTCAACATCCATTGAAAGCAGATTTCTATATAAAGCAGCAGTAGGCTTCATCAACTCTTCACCAAGGGTTATCACCGGAAATTCCAAAGGGATCCCGCCCGCGGCACGAATGCCGGATTTCACTTCTTCGGCCACCTGCCGAAGACTCATGTTGCAATTATTCAGTTCGCCCCAGGTATTTGCAATACCGATTACCGGCTGCCCATTATAGTTATCCATGTTGATACCGGAAGCCCGAAGTGCACCCTTATGCAACAAGCCCGTTTCATTTGCGCCCCAAAACCATTTATGACTTCGTAATTCTTTTTTCATTTCCTTAATTAAGACCCGATTCGCAACAGACCGGTTATCAGATCCTGCTGTCGGGAGCCAGCTTTTTAATTGTCAACTGTTGTTTATATTCCAGTATTGTAATAGCAATTGTACTTATCAATACCAGTAAACCGCCCAGGATAGACATCAGGCTCAGTTTTTCATGCAGCCATATAGCAGCTATTGGCAACGCAAAAAATGCGATCAGAAAGTTGGAAAGTGACACCTGTATTGCTTCCAGATTCTTTAAAGCCTTAAAAAATAAAATCATTGATAAGAAATTATGGAATATGGTGAGCAGACCTAAACCAATCCAGGTATTTACCGTGTAAGAAGGAATCTGCTGAAGGGTTGCGCCTTCGTAATGCCACACTAATGGAGCGAGCAGAATCACCATAAAAATATATGTATAGAAAAGCATTTCCATCTCTGTATAATCTTCCGATATTTTTTTACAAATGGTATTGTAGAACCCACTTCCAAGCACACCCGCAAAGATCAAAGCATTTCCAATGATATACTGCGTACTAAAGTTAACGCTGACAATATCTTTCAGTGAGCATAGGACCACTCCAATGATCGCGATGAAAAAACTTACCCATCTTAGTCTGTTCATTTTTTCTTTCAATAGCACAACTGCCAGCAACGCAGAAACAACAGGTAATGTAAGGCTGATAATTCCCGCATTACTGGCCGTTGATTGTTGCGTTCCAAGGGTCATTAATACCTGGGCAGGAAATTGTCCTAACAGGGCGAGCATTACAAAAATTTTCAGATCACCTATTTTCCTTTTTTTATTTGCCTTCACATCTTTATAAACAAACGGGATCATGAAAACAGTAGCAAGAAGCATTGGGATAAAGACTGTACTGAAGGCTCCTATCTGTTCCTGAACCAGTTTTATACAAGTAAATTGCAATGACCACATCAGGTTACATGCGAACAGGGCAGCCCAGGATAAATAAGATTTCTTCATATGACTTGATATGTTTCTAATGTCGGTTTATGGTTCTGGCTACAAAATTGTGCATGAAATCTTTAATGCAACGAGTAAGTAAAAATAGTTTACAATTATAGGTATAAATTGTAAACATTATTATATTTTCACTAAAGTTTTAATTAAATTATAAAGGAACCATGAATGCTAATCGCGATCGCTTCACAAATCAACATGTTCTGATTACAGGTGCTGCAAGAGGAATTGGATTAGAAATAGCCCGTCAGTTTGCAGCCGAAGGAGCTGTGCTTTCTCTTTTTGATGTTCACAAAGATAATCTGGCGGGTACAGCTTTAGGATTTAAAAACGAAGGAACCCGTGTATATACTTATTGTGTGGATGTTGCTGATGGCAAGGCCGTACAGTCTGCAGTAATGCAGGCTGATCTTGCTCAACCCATTGATATCCTGATCAACAATGCCGGCATAGCATCAGAAACTCCATTTTTAGGTATCGATGAGGTGGAATGGAGGCGGATACTTGATATAAATTTGACAGGTATGTTTAACGTTGCCCAAGCTGTGTGCCGTTTGATGGCTAAAAGAAAGAAAGGAGTAGTGGTGAATATGGGTAGCAAAAATGGGTTGGATGGTGAATTTGGATACGCTCACTATAATGCTTCGAAAGGTGGTGTTATTATGCTCACTAAAACTATGGCGCTGGAATTGGCCCACCTGGGAATCAGGGTCAATGCTGTTTGCCCGGGTTATATCCAGACACCGATGTCAAAAGAAATTGATTCGCCGGAGTTCACAGAAAATTTCGTGAGACAGTATATTCCTATGAACAGACCAGGTACAGTAGAAGAAATAGCTCCTGTATTTTTATTCCTCGCCAGTCATGAAAGTAGTTTTATTACAGGTCAGATAATTATTGCTGATGGCGGGCAGTTAGCCGGGCAAAAAGCCGGTGCGGACATGTTGAACAAACTGAAGAGTTATCAGTAACCAGTTTTTTAGTTTTTCGTACCGGCCTTTGCCAACAGATGAAAATTCACTGCTGCTTAATTTTTGTACATGCGATGTCTCACACTTTTCATAGCACTCGGTTTAATGGGTTCATGCAATACCGCCGATACACTATTTGAAAAAATACCTTCATCTTATACCAATATTCATTTTAATAATGAAATAATAGAAAACGATTCCATTAATCCTATCGACATGGAGTTTCTATACAATGGAGGTGGTGTGGCGGTTGCGGACTTCAACAGGGACAGCTTACCGGATCTGTATTTTACAGGAAGCCAGGTGACCAATAAAATGTACTTAAACAAAGGGAACCTGGTATTTGAAGATATTACAGAAAGAGCAGCTGCCGGTAGTGGTAACTGTTGGAGTAATGCAGCTTCAGTCGTTGATGTTAATGCGGATGGATGGCCTGACTTATATGTGTGTACAACAATAAAAAAAGACCCTGCCAACCGAGCAAATCTTTTATACATCAACCAGGGTTTGAATAAAGAGGGTATACCCCATTTTAAAGAAATGGCAAAGGAATATAATCTTGCCGATACAGGGTTTTCTGTTCATGCTGCGTTTTTCGATTACGATGGAGACGACGATCTGGACATGTACCTGGTTACAACTACCCTGGCAGAGCGCAACAGCACACGTTTTGATGGGGGTGGCAATGAAAACAAACATGCGTTATCTGATAAGCTTTATCGCAACAATGGAAGCGATTCTCTTGGTCATCCCTATTTTAAAGATGTATCAAAAGAAGCCGGAATAGGCGATGAGGGATTCGGACTAGGCGTTGCTGTTGCAGACCTTAATAACGATGGGTGGAAAGATATATATGTTACGAACGATTTCTTCGGCAGCGATCTTTTATATATAAATAATGGCAACGGTACTTTTACAGATAAAGCAAAGCTGTGTTTCAGGCATACCTCTCAAAATGCTATGGGTAACGATATTGCCGACATCAATAATGATGGGATGGCTGATATCATTGCAGTGGATATGAACCCCGAAAATAATTACCGTAAGAAAACAAACATGAACGGGCTGAATTATTATGTGCAGGAATCAATGAAACAAAAAGGGTTAATGGTTCAATACGTACGCAATACATTGCAATTGAATAATGGATTGACTGCGCTTGATACCAGCAATCAGCTGTTACCTTTTTTTAGTGATATCTCATTTTATGCCGGCGTGGCAGAAACTGATTGGAGCTGGAACCCATCGATGGCAGATTTTGATAATGACGGGAATAAGGATTTGATTATCACTAACGGATATCCTAAGGATGTGACCGATCATGACTTTGGTGCATATCGTGCCAAAGCATATAAAACAGTATCAAAAAAAGAGCTGATCGCACAGATCCCCCAGATAAAAATTGCGAACTATGCATTCAGAAACACAGGAGACCTTCATTTTGATAATGTAACAACCCATTGGGGCATGAACAATCCTGCATTCTCAACCGGGGCTGTATACGCTGATCTGGACCGGGACGGCGATTTGGATTATGTGATTAACAATATCAATGAAGAAGCTTTTATTTATGAAAACAAATCCGAGAAATATAATAAGAATAATTATCTCAATATCCGCTTCAGCGGTACTGTCGGAAATGTTAATGGTCTCGGTGCGATTGCTGACATTTATTATGGTAATGGCGCCATGCAGACCTTTGAAAATTCGCCATACCGCGGTTATCTGTCGACTGTAGAGGATGTTTTGCATTTCGGGTTAGGTAAAATATTAAAAATTGATTCGCTTGTTGTTAAATGGCCCGATGGCAATCAACAGGTATTACTAAATTTACCGGTCAATCAAACCCTCACTGTCTCATATAAAGATGCGCGGGAAATTAAAGAATCTACAGAAGGACCTGCACAGAATACGCTGTTTGTAAATGCTACCCAAAAAAGTGGAATTGATTATCGCCACAGTGAATTTGATTTTAATGACTTCGACTACCAACGACTTCTACCTCATAAATTTTCTCAGTATGGTCCTTCAATCGCGGCCGGCGATGTAGATAATAACGGTGCAGACGATATTATAATCGGTGCTTCCGGACACAATCAGGGCTTATTATTTTTACAACAAAATGGCGGTAGATTTATACAAAACACATTGCCTGCATCTGCAGAAAAAGATGGTCGAAAACCGGAAATGATGGGTCTGTTGCTTTTTGACGCGGAAGGAGATGGCGATCTGGATCTGTATGCCGTTAGTGGTGGCAGTGAGTTCCCCGCTGACACAAAAAATTACCAGGATCAGTTTTATATAAATGCCGGGAAGGGAAAGTTCCTGCTATCACCACAGGCAATACCCCAGAATTTTACCAGCAAAAGTTGTGTGAAAGCAGCCGATTTTGATAATGATGGCGACCTTGACTTGTTTATCGGGGGAAGGGTGAAACCCGGACTGTATCCAGAACCTGTAAGCAGCTTCGTTTATCGGAATGATTCACGGAATGGTACTATTAAATTTACGGATATAACAACTGAGATAACGCCGGACCTTCATAATGCAGGACTGGTTTGTGATGCTGTATGGACCGATTTTGACAACGATGGATGGCAGGACCTCATCATCGCAGGTGAATTTATGCCGCTGACTTTTCTAAGAAACAATGCCGGGAAATTTGTGAACATAACTCCAACAACCGGCCTGCAAAATTTAAATGGATGGTGGTCTAGCATTGTGTCCGGGGATTTTGATAATGATGGTGATATGGATTATGTAGCAGGTAATCTTGGATTAAATTCTTTTCTGAAAGCTTCCGCGGAAGAGCCTGTAAAGATATATTCCGGTGATCTTAACAACGACCAGGTTTATGATGCGATTATCACATTATTCCTTACTGGTAAAAACAATGAACGAAAAGAATATCCGGTTAATGTGCGGGATGAAATGATCGGACAATTGGTTGGTATGCGAAGAAAATTCCCCACCTATAAAAGCTACGCAGAAGCAGATATAAATGCCTTGTTAACTAAAGATGAATTTCAAAAAGCTCGTTTATCAAAAGCGAATTATTTTACCAGCAGTTATATTCAGAATAACGGCAACAATACATTTGAATTGAAACCATTGCCTGTTCAGGCTCAGTTGGCCCCCATTAACGGTATGATGCCGGAAGATGTGAACGGAGATGGCTTTCTTGATTTAGTCGTAAACGGGAATGATTATGGCAATGAGCCGGTCAATGGTCAATATGATGCCATGTATGGACTCGTAATGCTGGGGGATGGTAAAGGAAATTTTCATGCACTTGCCACCCAGCGAAGCGGTTACTTTTTATCGGGCGACTCAAAAGGACTGATCAAACTGGTTGTTGGCGATAACTACCAGTTTGCCGCAACACAGAACAGGAACAAACTTCAGTTTTTTGAACCACAACGGGCAAATAATCTAATCCGGTTCAGGGATGATGATCTTTTTGGCATTGTTCAATTTAAAAATAGCAGGAAAAGAAAACTGGAGGTTGGGTATGGCAGTTCTTACCTTTCGCAGTCTTCAAGATTTATGATTACAGACAGTACAATGAAATCTATTGAAGTGGTTAATCGAAAGAAAGAGAGAAGAGTAATATCGCTTGTGCAATAGCGTTAGCGATTACGGGCCCGATTCCGCTCCTAATCCATTTCCAGCACAACTGCCTCTCCCCGGGCAAAATGGTGGATAAGTGTTTCTTCAGCTACCAATAATTTTTTGTCTTTAAGAGCTTTAACTATCAGGCGATGTTCAGAATCTGTCTGATCGTAATCGTCCATTCCATTTTGTGACTTTCCGAGTTTCTGGTGAAACAAAGGAATATGCGAAACCCTGTAAACCTGTTGCAGTTTGCTGTTTTCAGAGTAGTCCACCAAAGTTTCATGAAATTTGATGTCAGCTTCCAGGGCGCCGTTAAAATATCCTTTTTTAACCATCAGTGTGAAATCATCACAGATCTTTTCGAGATTGGAAACCTTCTCCTTGTTCATCTTTTTGAAGGCGAGGCGGATGGCTCCAAGTTCGAGTACTTCTCTTAGTTCCCGGATCTCATGTATATCTGCAGGAAGAAGTGGTTTGATATAGTAACCACCTTTTTCACCAAGGATTACTAAATCTTCGCCCAGCAATCGCGTTAAAGCTTCCCGCACTGCCATTCGGCTCACACCAATTTTTTTTGCCCATTCATCCTCTTTTAACCGGGTATTTGGGGGCAATTGATTACTAAGAATTTTCCTTCTTATCTCTGAGAAAGCTTTACTGGCTAATGAGTCTATTTTCATAATGAGTCTCTTACAAACGATTTTTTATTTGTAAACATATTTCTTGTGACCTGGTAAAGATAAAAAAAAGCAAATGATTACAGAGAAACCTTCTGACAATTTTGAAAGAATATTCATGGAACATAGACCCATCCCGCCAAAGACGCAATTTTAACGACTGCTGAACCGGATTTGCATCATTCTTTTTCGGCACCATTTCACACTAGATAAAGTAAGGGAAAATAAATTTCTAAAAAAGGAAAGTGAGAAAGGAAAATTAATTATGTTTACAATTATTACATAAATATGTTTACAGTTTTAAGGAGCCGTAACATTTAATTGCCAAACTTATACTACTATGTCCCGATTGCATTCCACCATGAAATTTTTAAACTCTACAATTAACTGCGGTTACATCAGGTTAAGTCTCTTTTTTATCTTGTCATTTTTGTTGTCAGTTTCACCGCTTACCGCACAGCAGGTAGTCACAGGCCGGGTTAGCAGTGGTGATACTGCCTTGGCAGGGGTGAGTGTTAAAGTAAAGGGAGTCACTACATCTGTTCAAACAGATGGCAGTGGTTTATTCAGCATTAATGCTTCGCCTTCATCAACGCTTGTCTTTTCAAATATTGGTTATGGAACACAGGAGATTGATATAAACAACCGAACCAACCTTCAGGTGTTTCTGGAACCGTTGTCTCAGAAACTTGATGAAGTAGTGGTGACGGGTTATACAAGGCAGGCACGTAAGGACATCACCGGATCTGTTTCAGTGGTCGATGTAAAATCGCTTAAATCGATTCCGGCAGGAACCGGGGAACAGGCGCTTCAGGGTCAGGCTTCCGGCGTAACTATCATAAGTTCCGGTGCACCCGGAGGAGCCAGCAATGTTTTCATCAGAGGAGTATCTTCGTTTGGAGATAATCAACCGCTCGTGATCATAGACGGAGTACAGGGAAGCCTTCGCGACATTAATGTTAATGATATTGAATCACTGCAGGTATTGAAGGATGCTGGTGCGGCATCTATATATGGCGTTCGTGGATCCAATGGAGTTATCATCATTACCACTAAAAAAGGTAAGGCAGGTACACCTACTGTATCACTGGATTCTTATTTCGGTTACCAGGTACCTCCGGCTGGCAATGTGCTTAACATCGCAAGTCCCGAAGCAGTAGCGGGGTTCGTAAAAAAAATGAAGCCCAATAGTATACTTTTTGCTAACGGTATGCCTGATTATACTTATGCCGGCCCTGGTGTAATAGGTGTTGGTAATGAAGGTGATCCTGCAGTTGATCCATCCAGGTATGTATTCGATGCAGCGAATCCTGCAAACGATTATTTAATCCAGCGCTTCAACAAGCAGGGAACTGATTGGTTTCATGAAGTTTTTAAACCGGCTCCCATGCAGAATCATACGCTTTCTGTTAGTGGTGGTACAGATAAATCCAACTACCTTTTTTCATTTGGATATTTAGACCAGCAGGGTACTTTACAGGAAACCTATCTTAAGAGATATTCGATCCGAAGTAATTCTGAAGTGAAAATAAAAAACAAGCTTAAGATCGGTGAAAATCTGTATGCTTTTTATAAGCAAAATCCTTCTTTCAACAATCAAAACCAGGATAATGCTATATTCTTTGCTTACACCATGCCTTCTTTTATACCTGTTCATGATATTAATGGCAAGTATGGCGGCACCTGGGCAGGACCAGAATTAGGTAATCGCTGGAACCCCGTAGCGATGTTGGAGAACTCATCCAATAACCGGGCAAACTCCTGGAACGTTAGCGGTAATGTATTTGCTGAGCTTGAAATACTTAAACACTTAACTGCACGAACAAGCTTTGGCGGAACCATAGATAACCAATACTCTTATAACTTCTTTCCAAATCAGTACCAGGAGAAAGAACAACACAACGGAATTAACCGTTATAATGAAAATGCCTTATTCAACAGCAGCTGGACCTGGACAAACACACTTGTATATAGTCAGGTATTCGGAGAGCATAATATAAAATTACTGGTGGGTTCCGAAGCTATTAAGAATTCCGGGCGGTCAGTCGGTGGTTCCTCTTCCGGTCTTTTCTCAACTGATCCCAATTATCTTGTATTAAATAATGGTACTACCAATGTTACGAATTACAGTAATGCCTATGCGAACAGTCTTTATTCGTTATTTACCCGGTTGGACTATTCATTTTCCGGCAAATATTTATTAGGAGCAACAGTGCGGAGAGACGGTTCTTCCAGGTTCGGAAGTGCCAAAAGATATGGCGTGTTTCCTTCGTTTTCTGCCGGATGGCGCCTCTCACAGGAAAATTTCATGAAGGACATTACCTGGATCAATGACCTGAAATTAAAAGGAAGCTGGGGAAAGCTTGGATCACAAAACAATGTGTCTCCGACAAATGCATTTTCTCTTTTCAACTCAAATTTCGGCAACTCATATTATGACATCAATGGTTCCGGCTCAATACAGCAGGGATTTTATCAAACTAATATCGGCAATCAGAATACCGGCTGGGAAGAAGATATCATAACCAATTTTGGTTTTGATGCATCACTTTTCAATAATAAGATTGAAATCTCGGTAGAACGATATAAAAAGGAAATCAATGGACTGCTGTTCCCTCAACCTTTGCCGGCAACAACAGGAGGGGCGTCTGCACCTGTTATCAATATCGGTGATATCGAAAACAAAGGATGGGATGTTTCGGCCGTTTATCATGGAAAAGTTGGCAACGATTTCCAATATAACATTGGTGCCAACATCACCACTTATCAAAACATGATTACAGACATTCCTGGTCCCGGATATTTTGATGTGGGTATAGCAAGAAATCAGGAAGGACAGGCTGTAAGTGCATTCTTCGGATATGATGTGGTCGGCTTTTTCAGAGATGCCGATGATGTATCACAATCGCCCACACAACAGGACGCAGCGCCGGGCCGCTTCAAGTACAGGGACGTGAACGGAGATAAGAAAATTTCACCGGATGATCGCACATTTATTGGTAATCCAAATCCCGATTTTACCTATGGACTAAATTTGAGTGCGGCTTATAAAAATTTCGATTTCTCTATGATGATTTACGGTTCCCAGGGTAACGATGTCTTCAATTCTTTAAGATATCAATTAACTAAATGGGACGATTTTATGGGTGCCCTTAGCAATGATCTCATCTTCGATTCCTGGAGGCCCGACAATCAAAATGCCAAAGCACCGATTCCTGAAAACTCTTCAAATTTCAGCAAGGGTAGTTCAAATTCTTTTTATGTGGAAGACGGTTCTTTTCTTAAATGTCGCTCAATTATGTTAGGATACACCATCAGGCCTGCTGCATTGAAAAATGCAGGCCTCAACAAGTTCCGGGTGTATTTCCAGGTTGCTAACTTATTTTCCATAACAAAGTATTCAGGGCTGGATCCGGAGCTTACTTCTGCTTTTGGAAGTTTAAGCAGTAACCAGCAAAGTGCTGCGTTTGGAATAGATAATTCCAACTACCCTAATAATTTCAAAAACTTCATTGTTGGATTGAACCTGTCTTTCTAAAAGTTATCACTTAATAATAAGAATATCATGAAACTATATTCCAGAATTATATTCATAAGCAGTCTCGCATCTATTGGCTTGTTTGCCTGCAGCAAAAAATTTCTTGATGAACAACCACGGGGTTCCACAAGCGAAAATACTTTAGCGAATAAAGCCGGAGTGAATGGTTTATTAATCGGCGCCTATTCTATGCTGGATGGTATCGGCGGGCCCGCAACCGGAGGTGCACCTTATTCACAATCTATCAGTAACTGGGTTTTTGGAGGAGTAGCTTCAGATGATGCACATAAAGGCTCAACTGATAATGATCAATCTGCTATAGCGGATATCGAGAAATATGCAGTCAACTCAACAACGTCTTATTTGAATGGTAAATGGGTTGCTGTTTACACAGGTATTCAGCGCGCAAATGATGTGATAAGAGTACTGGCTAAAGTAACTGACGGATCAATCTCGGAGCAGGAGATGAAAAGCATTAAGGGTCAGGCAGTTTTTTTAAGAGCGGTGTTTCATCTTGAAGCAGCAAAACTCTGGAGAAATATTCCCTATGTAGACGAAACAGTAAATTACGAAAACGGCAATTTCAATGTTTCTAATGAGGTGCCGGTATGGCCTAAAATTGAAGCCGACTTTCAATTTGCAGCGGATAATCTCGAGCCCACACAACCTCAGAAAGGAAGAGCTAATTCCTGGGCCGCAAAATCTTTTCTTGCCAAAGTATATATCTTCCAGCATAAGTATACAGAAGCAAAGCCATTGCTGACAGATATTATATTGAATGGCGTAACTGCCTCCGGCCAGAAGTATACACTGGTGCCCTTCCAGGATAATTTCAACGCAACAAAAAAGAACAATGCGGAATCAGTTTTTGCCGTTCAAATGTCGGTTAAGGACGGTGCAGCAGGAGCAAACAATGGTAATATCGGTGACCTCCTTAACTTTCCTTATGGAGGTCCAACCACGTGTTGCGGCTTCTATCAACCATCCTTCAGTCTCGTTAATTCTTATAAAACTGATCCGGTAACAGGATTGCCGTTATTAGATACCTGGAATAATTCAGACATAAAAAATGATCAGGACATCAGCTCAACAACTCCGTTTACACCTTATGCCGGAACATTGGATCCAAGGTTGGACCATACCGCTGGAAGACGTGGTATTCCTTATCTTGATTGGGGCCTTATGCCTGGTCAGGCATGGGTAAGGGCGCAGATCCAGGGTGGACCATATATCCCGAAGAAGAATGTAATTTATAAAGCAACAGCAGCAACTACCGGTGATATAGCACAAGGCTGGGCAGTTAACCAGGCAACATCCATCAACTATGTTATGATACGTTTTGCCGACGTATTACTGTGGGCCGCTGAAGCGGAAGCAGAAGCCGGAAGTTTAAGTGAGGCCCAGGCTTACGTTAACCGGGTAAGAAACCGTGCGGCTGATCCCGCCGGCTGGGTTCATACTTATGTAGATAATGATCCTGCAAAAGGATTTACCAACATTCCCGCAGCGAACTATAAAATAGACCCTTATCCTGCATTGATGTTTGAAACACAGGGTAAAGATTTTGCGCGTAAAGCTATCCGGTTTGAAAGAAAGCTGGAATTTGCTATGGAGGGCCATCGCTTTTTCGATTTACAACGATATGATAACAATACCGGATATATGGCACAGGTTCTTAATGATTATATTAAGCACGAAACATCCATACCTGGTTACGACTACCAGATCCTGAAAGGAGCAACTTTTACAAAAGGCAGAAATGAATTGTTTCCCATCCCATTAACCCAAATGGATCTGAGTCAGCAGGACGGAAGCTCTATATTAAAGCAAAATCCCGGATACTAAACCGTAAAAATCCAGATCCCTGGGTTACAGGGGTTGGTTGTAAATTAGTTTACATATATAAATAATATATGTAAACTAATTCTCACATAGTTTTATAAATTTTAATGCCCAATTTTTTATAATAGTGTGCTTTAATCAGCTAAATAGCTATTTTTAGGTCGATATTAACGTTGTTTTTGTAAACATTTTAATCTAGTAATCAAACAAACACTTGCCATGAAGCGAAACTTAACTGCTGTTTCCTTTTGCCAGAAGTATCTCTTAAGCCTGATCCTTTTATTACTACCCACTGCTTTTTTGTTCGCACAGCAAGTGTTGGAGGGGCGCGTCGTTGATGCTACGTCTAACCAGGGACTAGCCGGCGCAAGCATATTAATAAAAGGCTCATCACGTGGAACTTCCACGGACAGTTTAGGAAATTTTAAAATTTCTGCAGCAAAAGGTGAGATTTTACAAATTAGTTCCACCAGCCATCAACCACAGGAAGTCCGGGTAAACAATACCGGTTTAATTACTGTTTTTCTTACCAGTAACAACTCACAGCTTGGAGAAGTTGTGGTTATCGGTTATGGTTCCCGGCAACGTAAAGATGTTACCGGTGCCATTTCACAGGTAACTGCCAAAGACATTGAAAAAAGTACCGCCTTAAGTCCTGAACTCGCCCTGCAAGGACGTGCTGCAGGTGTTTTCATCAATTCCGGTGGTGGAGATCCGCAGGCCAGACCCACGGTAAGAATACGGGGTGTTAACACTTTCGGCTATGCAGAGCCGTTATACGTAGTGGATGGGATTCCTATTTATGAAGGGGGTGCCGGTTCCAGTAGTAGTTCTTCTACCGGCGACATCAGGTCTCCGATAAATATCATGACCCAGATCAACCCACAGGATATTGAATCTATATCAGTTCTAAAAGATGCTTCTTCTGCGGCTATTTATGGTGTCCGGGCTTCAAATGGTGTTATTTTAATAACCACTAAAAAAGGTAAGTTGGGTCGTCCTAAAGTGGACGTCAGTTCCTCTTTCGGTGTACAGAATATTACCAAAACATATTCAGCGCTCAATACACAACAATACTTCGATCTCGTAAAGGAAGCCTATAATGCAAATCCCAACGGTAGTATAACGTTCGAAGCGCAAAACGGACCACTATATGATGCTTCAAGTCCGCTGTACGTAGGAAACAATCCTACCTATAACTGGCAAAAGGATTTGTTGAATAAGAATGCTACCATGCAGGAACATAATATAAGAATTAGTGGAGGAAGCGAAGGCACTACGTACTATGTTTCGACAGGGTACGCAAAACAGGAAAGTCCGTTAAAAGCTAACGACATGCTGCGTTACAATATCGCGGCCAATATTGATACAAGAGTTTCGAAATTCCTTTCAGCAGGTATTACACTCCGTTTGGTTCAGCAGAATGCACTTGTGAACACCGGTACAGATTTAACCTCGCTTGCTGCAAAAGTGCCATTCCAACCCATATACGATCCATCAGATCCTTCTGGTTTTCAGGGCGTTTCAACCGGCTCTTTTGTACCAAATCCTGACTACGATGCCAGCAAAATAGATGCGGGTCCACTTTTCAATTTTGCACCAGGAGATCCCAAACTGCTTTGGGGTCCCCAAAGTGGGGAGAATACCTTTGCCTTTCAGCGATACAATGATAACAAATACGATATCATGAAGGCCATGGGTAATGCCTATGTGCAGATTGAACCAATATCGGGATTAAAAATAAAAGGTAGCCTGGGGGGTGACTGGTTCACTAACCTTCGAAAAAGTTGGACAGACTATGATATGTGGCGTTTTTCGCAGACGCCCGGTAATCCTTATTCCGGTCACAACGGTCAGGCTGAAGGCAGACTTATGGAAAGACGCGGTACCAACTACAATTTATACAAGGAGCTAACAGTAAACTACAACCGCATATTTGCCGAAGAGCATAGCGTTGATGTGATCTTGTCTGCTTCTGACCAGTTTGCAAAATGGAGTTGGGTGGATTTGAGTGGTAATGTGAATGACCTTGACCCTCAATACAGGGGCATTTCAAACCAACCACCTTTTACACAGGGATCTTCAAGCATCCTGCAGGAAGATGCCCTGATCGGTTATATGGCAAGGGTTAGCTATAAGTTCAGTGATAAATATTATGTGGATGCTACACTGCGATACGATGGCTCTTCAAGACTGGCTCCCGGGCACAACTGGGATTATTTTCCGGCGTTTGCCGTTGCATGGCGTATCAGCTCAGAAAAGTTTTTCCCGAAAGTCGATTTCATTAATGACGTAAAAATCCGTGGAGGCTGGGGCCAGTTAGGCAATTTTCAATCAGCCGGTTATTATAAATATCTCTCAGGTGTTAATGGATCTCCTGATTACCCATTGGGTTCCGGAAATGGTAACGGTAATGGTACACAAACACAAGCAATCAGACTTCCTGATTTCGCCAACCTGAACCTTCAATGGGAAAAGCTGAAGACTATCAATGCAGGAATTGATGCGATGTTGTTCAATAACAAGATCTCATTTACCGCAGAATATTATGACAAGACAACTTTTGATATCATACAGGGTGTTTCATTACCTCCTAATACCGGTATTCAAAGCCAGGCGGATCTTAATATTGCGCAGGTTAAAAACTCAGGTTTTGAATTGCAGCTCGGTTACAATGATAAACTCGGTCCTGTAAATTTTAATGTCTCCGGAAACTTCACAACAGTTAAAAACAGGGTACAGAAACTAAACGGCGGAACCCCTCTGGGTGGTGAAACCGGAAGAATTGAAGAAGGTTATTCTATGAATTATCTGTGGATGTACCAGGTAGGAGGCGTGTTTCAATCGCAGGCGGAAATTGACGCATGGAGATCTAAATATGCGGACGTAAGTATTGGCCAAAGCCTCACTAACGCTGCAGCTGGTTATCAATATAAACCCGGTGATATGTATTTTACGGATGTATATGGTAATCCAAGAAATTCAAAGGAAAGATACAGTCCGTTTCAGGATAGTATCATCAACACCAGTGACCGCGCTTATGTTGGCAAAACAATTCCCGGATTTTATTATGGCCTTAATATCGGTGCCAATTACAAGGGTATAGATATCAGTATTTTCTTTCAGGGCGTAGGCAACGTGCAAAAATATAACGGGGTCCGCAGCGGACTTGAAGGAATGGGGGGACTGGCCAATCAGCTTACTACCGTACTTGATAGATGGACGCCGTCCAATCCTTCATCAACGATGCCAAGAGCGGTATTTAACAATCCTTCAAATCCATCCAGAAATTCGACCAGGTATGTAGAAAATGCAGGGTATCTCAGATTAAAGAATGTTCAGATCGGATATACTCTTCCGAGAACCCTGTTGAGCAAAGCGGGTTTCATTCAAAATTTACGACTATATGCCAGTGGAATCAATTTGTTTACCGTAACCGAATGGACAGGTCTTGATCCCGAAAACGATGGTGTTCCTATTACCCGTCAATTCACTTTTGGAGTCAACGCAACTTTTTAATCCAGTAATTTATTTACAATGAAACTCTTTATAAAAACATTGCTGATCATATTCTTATTTTCATGTTGCATGGTCGTCAATAGCTGTAACCGGGATCATCTTGATCTGTTACCACATGGCCCTACCGAGCAATCTTATTTTGTTACGGAAGACGAATTCAATCGCGCTGTGTTGGGCGTGTATGCTAAAATGAGTGATTTCTTCTGGTTCAATACTGCACCCGGAAATTCAACCATATCTGCTTTTTTATTGCCGGGTGATGATATCACTACGAATCAAAGCAATGAGGAATTTGAGATATTCGGTCCTCTGCAACCCACGTCTGGCAGGGTTTCCTATTTGTTCTCCAGGCACTATCAATTGATCAACAGAGCCAATGTCGTATTACAGAAGATAGCTGAAGTAAAGGATGGCGTTTACCTAAACCCGGAATTAAAGAACCACCACAAAGGTGAAGCACTTTTTTTAAGGGGATACGCTTACTACAACTTGTGGATCTTTTATGGTACCGCTCCTTTGGTTATAGATCGTCCGGAATCATCAGATCAGTTTACACCTCCCGGTACAACAGGTACCCAACTGCTTGATCAGGCAATCAAGGATTTTACGGATGCAGAAGCTTTGTTGCCCGGAATATGGGATGCTGCCAACAGAGGGAGAGTTACAGCAAATTCAGCCCATGGGATGCTTGGGAAATGTCTTGTATTCAGAGGCTCCGCAACAAAAAATGCGGCAGATTATACAGCTGCAATCACGGCATTTAATAAAATTTCCGGCGCTGCACTTGTTTCAAACTTCACTGATAATTTCGCATGGGACACTGAGAATAATGTAGAAAGTTTATTTGAATACCAATCCGGCGGTGCTTTTTCCGAAGATAATGTTTGGTTGGATAATGATTTTGATAATGCGATCGGTTCCTTTTCAGTTTACTGGGGATTTTACTCAAACAATGCAACAGGGCAACAGGGGAGATCCCGTTTTTTTGGAACCACGAAATTGTTGAATGCATTTAGCACGAACGATCCAAGACGGACGGCTACACTAAATCCTACAAATAGAACAGTCACTAAGTACGCGTCCCGCGACAAAGAAACAGGAAGTGGTGTAAGTTCAATGAACAATTATCGTATACTTCGTTATGCAGATGTCCTGTTATTAAAAGCAGAAGCCATTTTACAATCCGGCGGTTCAACAGCAGATGCAATAGCACTGATTAATCAGGTAAGGGGCAGGGCAAGGGCAATGGTGCCAGCCAGTGTGGAACCAGCAGACAGGGCTGTTTCAGAAACAAATAAAGAGACCGTTATGACCTGGATCATAAATGAGCGTTTTCTTGAATTAGCAGGAGAAGGGCAGAGATGGCCGGATCTTAAAAGATGGCAATTGCAGAACATCATTTCATTAGACAATGCTTTCTTCAGTTCCAATCTCAACACCGTTTCTTTTCAGCCGGCAAAACATTTAAATTTTCCTATTCCAAGTAATGAGATCGATGTAAATCCAAACATACCGCAGAATACGGGCTACTAAGGAAAAGCCCGTTGGTTATTCTTTTAATTTAAATCATAGTTAATGTCTGATGAACGTTCGAATCTTTCTACACGTCGTTCAATGATCAGCAAAGGCACTGCATTGTTTGGCACCTGCCTGCTTTCTGCCACAGCCATCCCGGCTAGGGCACAAATTGCTGACACGAATAAGGAGGATCATATTATTAATGTGAAAAGTTACGGGGCAACCGGAAAACGTGCTGATAATGCAACAAAGGCATTCAAAGATGCTATCGCGGCCGGATCATTGCGTGGTGGCGGTATAATCAATGTTCCACCTGGCGAGTATACGGTTGGCACAATAGAGTTGAAAGACAATATCACACTGAATATTGAAGCAGGAGCAACCTTGTACTTAAGTCAATTAAAAGAGGACTACCGTCAGGGACAGCGTTCAATGATCTTTGCACAAAACGCCAAAAATATTGCAGTAACTGGAAAAGGTGTTTTGGATGGATTGGCTCAATATGATTACACTGAGATGAAAGGTCTCGATGTAGATATCAGCAAAGAGATAGAGCTCGCAAGAGCAGCAGGTGTGGATATGCGCAGGTATTATCGCAAAACCACTGCACTTAACGCATTTATGTTTGTGATAAATGATTGTACTGATTTTCTTCTAAGTGATATAAGCATATTGAATTCTCCATTATGGACCGTTCGGTTAAATGATTGTAACAGGGTGTTTGTAAGAGGAGTATATATTTATTCTGACCTTGAAAAAGGAGTTAATGCAGATGGCATTGATATTTGCTCATCAAGTAATGTTACCATTTCCGATTCGGTAATTGTAACTGCTGATGATGCAATCGTACTAAAAGCAATAGCGCGTAATGGCAAAAAAGCCAACCCGGTTGAAAACGTTACCGTTACCAACTGTATTCTAACATCGTCATCAGCAGCCCTGATGATCGGCACGGAAACAGAAGCAGATATCCGGCATGTATTATTTAATAATTGTGTTATCCGCAATTCCAATAAAGGGTTCGGTATAACTGTACAGGACGGTGCTACAGTAAGCGATGTCATTTTCAGCAATCTTACTATTGAAACAAGCCGCCGGCACTGGAACTGGTGGGGAAACTCAGAGATGGCAAAGTTCCTGCTTATAAAAAGAACCAAATCTTCCAGACTTGGAATAATAAAAAACATCGTTGTTGAAAACATCATAGCTCATGTTAGAGGCACCAGTACCATGACCGGTCACGCTGATCAGCCACTTGAAAATATACGGCTCTCGAACGTGCAGATATTTATGCATCCGGAAAACTCGAAAGACAAACGTGCTTCTCATTCGTTACAGATAGAGGGAATCAATGGTTTGAAGATCGATAATCTTTCCGTAAAGTGGGAGGATGAAGTAGAGAAAAAATGGAAAAGTGCTTTATCATTAAAAGATGTTGCTGATTTTGAAATATGTTCTTTTTCAGGACGGCAGGGAATTAAAGACGCTAAGGATCCGGCCATTCTAATGAATAATGTGCAGGATGGTACTATCAGGGATTCACGTGCTACGGAAGGAACTAATGTTTTTATTCACCTGGAAGGAAAAGAAAGTAATGACATCAGCCTTAGGTTTAATAATGTCAAGAGAGCGAAAGAACCAATAACCTACAGTAGTCAGGAACTCCGGAAGGTGATGAATAATATTTAAGGTAAGCGGAATCTCCACAACGTATAAAGGAACAATGAATGAAAGTTTTTTTCATCAGTATAAGCATCTGTTTTGCGTCAGTTTCAGCATCTGCGCAGGAGCATCATAACGTACAGGTAACGGTTAATACCGAAAAAACCTTTCAGACCATTGAGGGGTTTGGTGGCTGCATCATAGATTACGTTAATCCACCCGCCTTCTTCAATGACCCTAAGCTTTATGATCTTGCGGTAAATGATTTAGGAATGAGTATACTGCGTATGTCATTTCCGCAGGAACTCGAGGCTGTAAATGATGATTCGGATCCGGATCATTTTAACTGGAGTGGTTTCAACATGCCTTTCCTGAAGCGTCGTATGGATATTGCGCTTGAATTCAAAAAGCGGGGATTGGAAAAGTTTATATTTTCAACCTGGTCCCCACCGGAATTTATGAAAACGCATCGGTCAACCACACAGGGAGGAGCACTAAGAGCCGATATGTACGATGAGTATGCTGAAAATATGGCTGCGCTTATAATTGCCTGCAAGCAGAATTGGGGGATCGATATCGGTGCAGTAGCAATTCAAAATGAATTGTTGTTTATTGAACCTTATAAGTCCTGTATTTATTTGCCGGAGCAGGCCAGAGAGGCGGTAAGGGCCCTGATGCATAAATTTAAGAAAGAGAATATTAACACCCGGATACTTTTACCAGAGGATATGATGTTTTTGAGTCGTATGCTGGCATACATTGGCCCTACCATGGCGGATCCGGAAACGAAAAATTTCAACGGAGGTTTTGCCACTCACCGTCAGGAAGGGTTTGAAACAGTACGAAGATGGGCGGATTCAACAAAAAAATATAATCGCCAAACCTGGATGACTGAAACTTCCGGGCACCACATGAACTGGCCAGGGGCGATGAAAATGGCTACAGATATGTACGACTACCTGGTTGGCGGTAATATGAGTGCATGGGTGTATTGGCAAATTGCTGAACCAAACAGTGAGTATGCGATTATGGATGGTGCAAAAACATCGCCTAAATATTTTGCAGCAAAACATTTCTATCGGTATGTTCGTCCCGGAGCCTTGCGGATAGAAGGCGAATCTTCAGATAAAGATATCCTTGTCTCAGCTTTTAAACACAATGAGCAGGGTACCGTAACAATGGTACTGATTAACCGCGGCGATCAGGAAATGAAAGTTAATGTTCAGGTTGATGGTAAAAATATACCAGAAACTTTTAACTGGTACCGTTCTACAGATAAAGAAAAATGTGAACTAAAAGGTTCCCTGAAAAAACAGACCATTATCGTCACATTACCGCCTCAGAGCATAATTACGCTCAACGGTGAAAATAAATTACTGGCATCCACAAAGATTTCACCATGGCCGGCAGCCTGGCAAATACCTATAGCTTCAAAAAATAAAAAGATTGGTGATTTTAGTAATTTAGAAGAAGATGCAAATGGATGGACGCCCTTGCATAAAGCGATTCTGAATGGCAGAAGCAGGGAAGTTAAATCATTACTGGAAAACGGGGCCAACTTAAACAAACCTGCAAAAGACGGATGGACGCCTTTACACATGGCAGCCGGAACTTTTGTTGGAACTCCCCAGCAGAATGATGGAACACCTGCAACTACAAAGTATGATGTTTTCAAACTGGTATTAAATGCGGGACCTGATATCAATGTTCGGACAAAAGACGGACAGACACCCCTGCATATCGCCGTTATGAATGCTCATACAGCATGGCGTCAGCAAGAAGCCGAAAGCTTTAACCGCATCAGGGATTTAATAAAAGCCGGCGTGGATATCGAAGCCAGGGACAGTGCAGGTATGACTTGTCTGCACTGGGCAGCCAGGCAGGGTTACGGACGAATGACAGACATGTTAAAAGTTTCCGACGGAGTAGTTAAAATATTAATTGAATCAAAAGCTAACATTAATGCGATTGATAACCGGAATAGAACCGCATTACACTATGCTTCGGAAATGGGATTTAAATCAATAGTGTTGGCTTTGGTAAATGCAGGAGCAAATACCAGATTAAAAGACCAGAACGGAAATACCGCAGACGATCTTGCCGGCAACCGGAAACTTAACGAAGTAGTCGCCATTCTCCAGGGAAAAGGACCAAAGAATGCTGACTCCGGGAATACAACTGCCGCAAACGATTCAAATGAGGTCCGAAAATATGGAGCAGCGCTTTTAAAAGCAGCATGGATGGGAGAGACAACCAAAGTAAAAGAACTACTAAGAAAAAACGCTGACATATTTTACCGGGATGGCGATGGCTTCAGAGCTATAGACCGGGCAAGAGACAACGGGCACAAGGAAATCGTTAAGCTCCTGATGGAGAAAGAAGCAGAAATATCAAAATAAACGAATTAATGAAGAATTACATGAATAAAAGATCCTTTATAGGTTGGCAGGTAAAAAGTCTGGTATTAATGTTTTCAATATTTTTTACATTGAATTCAATAGCACAACAAAACCTGCGAACATGGGAAGTATTCGAATTGAAGCTCAAAGCTGCTAATCGTACCGCGAACCCTTATGTGCAGATACCAATTACAAAAGAAGGTCTGGTGAAAATCAATTTCACTGGTATTGATGGCGATGCTGCGGGAGAAAGCATCGATATTTTTGGATTCTGGGATGGAGGACAGGATTGGAAACTTCGTTTTGCTCCTCCTAAAAGTGGAACCTGGGAATACAAGACTTCATCTGCAGACAAGGGATTGAATAATAAGAAAGGTAAGCTGATAGTAACTGACTGGCAGAACAATGAAAAAGACCAGAACCCCACGCGCCATGGTTTTGTACAGGTTATGCACGAAGGACCACAGGCGGGCCATTTTTTCCAATATACAGACAACACTCCGTTTTTATGGGTAGGTGATACATGGTGGAACTGGACAAAACGAAGTATAAAGTTGTCTACTTATAAAACAATGGTAGATGATCGTGCCGCGAAAGGATTTACCATTGGTCAGCTTTTCGTTGCAGCCAATGGCTGGGGAAAGGATCCTTCTATTCTTGATGAAACTTATACTATCCCGGACATCGCACTTCTGCAGAAAGTAGATAGCATGATCTCCTATGCCAATAGCAAAGGAATCACTGTGTGGGTGCATGGCTGGTGGAGCCGGAAAAACTTAAATCTTACTGCAGGTGAGGAAAAGATGAAACGGTGGTGGCGCTACCTGGTGCATCGCCTGGGTGCTTATAACGTGGTTTGGGTGATAGCCGGAGAATACAATCTCGACAATTATGGAGGCATGGGTCTGCCATTCTGGAAATCTGTGGGGCAGATGATAAAAACCGAGGATCCTTATAACAGAATAGTCGGAGCTCATAACACGCCGCCGAACTGGAGTGGAGGAATGGATGCTCAACAGTGGTCAACAGCGGAAGTTCTTCACAAGGAACCCTGGCTTGATTATAATCAGACCCAGGTTGGCCACGGAAAAATGGCAAATGAAATGATCCCTGATGTAATCAGCCAGTCTTATTCGGAAAAGCCTTCCAAACCGGTTGTAGTCACTGAACCATGGTATGAGTTCATTGAGGGTAACCCAACGGGAATGGACATACGCTTTGCCGCATGGTCGGCTATGTTGTCCGGTGCAGCCGGGCATACATACGGAGGCGGACATGTTTGGCTGGCCAATGTACCGGAATCTTCCGGTGGCGGAGGAACATGGCCTATGGAAAAAGGATTTGAACGAAACACAATGGATTATGAAGGGGCTGTATCCATGGGTCATTTCTCGGGGTTTTTCCGGAAAATAAAATGGTGGCAAATGAGTCCTCATCCCGAACTTGTGTTAGAATATCCTGATAAATATTGTACGGCTATTCCGGGTAAGGAATATGTGGTGTATATGCGTTGGGGCGGTACGTTGAAAGTTGATCTTCGGCCTTCTTCCGAATCTGACAATTTTGAATACTACTGGTTTAACCCGGGAACAGGAAAATCAAATGAGGTGAAAACAGTGAAAGGGGGTGCTGCCCGGTTTTTTGCTGCACCAGGTGGTTATCCTGGTACCCTCGATTATAAAGATTGGGTTTTGTATATCCGGAAGAAATAAATTGTGTATAAAAAATTACGCTTTGAAGACAAGATACCAATTTTTATCTTTTTTAGTTTTTTGTACGGTCTGTTCATTCGATGACGTCTATTATAAACCGGAAGATTATACTTCCGTTTTAAAAATTGATGCTCATACACATTTCCGAACAGAGAGTCTCGTTTTTTCAGAAAAAGCAAAAGAAGATAATTTTCTTTTATTGGATGTGAATCTTGATTCACCTGGCGAACCTGAGCTTGCCGAACAACAGCGGCTCGCGCTGTTTCATATCAGTAAATTTCCTGATAGGGTCAGGTTCCTGAGTGCTTTTAGTCTCAAAAATCAAAACTCGCCGCAATGGACAAATGAAACCATTGCAGGTATCCGGAAATCCATTTATAACGGCGCTTTAGGAATTAAAATCTGGAAGAACATAGGCATGTATTATAAGGATGCTTCTGGCAGATTTATTTTGATTGACGATCCGAAGTTTGATTCAGTTATTAATTATCTTATTAAAGAAGATAAAACCTTATTGGCCCATTCCGGTGAACCAAAGAACTGCTGGCTGCCTTTGGAAAAAATGACTGTCAAAAATGATCAGAGCTATTATAAAAGTCACCCCCAATATCATATGTATCTTCATCCGGAATATCCTTCGTATGAACAATTAATCAATGCCCGTGACCACTTTCTTGAAAAACATCCTACACTCCGTTTTGTAGGTGCGCATCTGGGTAGCCTTGAATGGAACATAGATGAACTGGCCAAACGTTTAGACAAATTTCCAAACATGGCTGTTGACATGGCCGCCCGTATAGGACATCTTCAATACCAATCGATCACGAACTATGAAAAAGTAAGAAATTTTGTCATAAAATATCAGGACAGACTGATCTACGGAACCGATCTTAATAATTCGGTTTCTGATACAGCAGCTTCCAGAAATTATTGGCACCAGACATGGTTCAGCGACTGGAACTATTTTGTTACCGGCAACAAGATGGAATCTGTTCAGGTTGAAGGAGCATTCAAAGGACTTCGGTTGCCCAGGACAGTCGTTGATAAAATTTACAGGCTTAATGCCATTCGGTGGTTTAAAATAAAATTATAATTATTCCACATAAAAAGGAGTGTTAGCAGAAGAAGAGTGATTGTACTTGTCGGTCACGTAAACGAATAACCTGTATGCACCTTTTGTGGGCGGTGTGGTAAATTGAATTTTATTTCCTTTTTTATCCGTGAGCCCTGCTATTGGCTGCGGCTCCTTTTCTCCCTGACCTGCATATGATGCATACTGAGCCTCTGGTCTTATCTCCCAAGTGAATTGTAATATATCTTTGTCAGGATCCGAGGCAAATGCCTGTACTGTATAGGACGATGAAGGACTCAAACGGTGAATTTGATATTTGCTTTTTCCGTCAATACTTATGGAGTCGGTTACAGGTGCCCGGTTGGATGGCCACTTGCCTGCCCACAGATACTGCATTACATCAACCACAGGCGTTTCATTTCCTTTGGAATCGAACATATTAAACCAGGTATGTGTCGTTTCCTGTTTATGCCCTGACCAGTAAAAAACAAATGAACCCAGGCATTGCCCTTCATTGGCGAGAATAACTTTTTCATATTTATCTTTATAGACAACAGCTTTTTCCGCAGCAGTCTGCTCGAAAGGCGCTTTCCAGGGCGTTTTCCTTACTTCCCAATAACCACTGGGCCCCCATTCGGCAATCACGTAGGGTTTGTTCCATCCCCATTTTCCCAGCGTATCAGCCAGGCCGTAAATATCCTTATATGTATTAAGACCTAAAAGGTCCAGGTCCGGACACCTTTTAATAATATCTGCCAGTTTATACATCCTGCCGGTACCGATAACCGTTAGAACCAACCGGTTCGGATCAATAGCTTTTATTGCTTTTGCAGCCGAGTTCACAGCATCCCATACAGCAGGATTGCAAGCATTATCGGGTGGAATAAAATCCAGTTCATTTCCAACGGCCCAAAATTGAATTGCCGGATTATTTTTGAATTGCTTTACCAATGCCAGCACATTTTCAAGTTGCCGTTGAACCGCTGTCTTATCATTATAATCAAATCCATTTCGTTCAGATTCGAAAGGAAGCCCTACCATAGCCATCAAACCTTCCTCGCCGGCCTTTGCTATCTGCTCTGCTTTGCAGGGAATCCTGATTGCATTCCCGCCATATTTCTTTATCTTATCAATATACTCATACGCAACGGCTCCTTTAATAAAGGTTTTTGTACCATTCACATTTAGTTCAAAAGCGTTTCCTTTCTTTATTATCACCGCCTGGGCATAAAGCGGCTGCATACCTGAAATGAAAACCATCATTAACTGTGCAATAAAGAATGATTTTATTGTCAGTTTACCTGGGTATCTGTTGTGCTTTCGATTGAAAGCAGATAATGCAGCCGGCATATTTTTAAAGATTTATGTTATGATAGTTGTGATAGAATAAAATAGTTGTGTTAGAATGAATTGCACACATTTATTTTTTCTCGCCTCCTTTGAGCACACGCTTGAAGAGGTTCTTCGTCATCTGCCTCACTCTTTCATCCCCTTTTGCGAAATCGATCTCTTTGTAAACCAATGATCCGCTGTTATTAACCGGATTCTGATAAGACGGTGTTTTGGCCAATGGCATGCTCCAGAAACAACTTGCAGCATTGAAAACGATATTATTTTTCGGGCCATCATAAATTGTTACAGCGTACGGTTTTCTGCTATCGCCATGACAGCAGCTGGCATTAAAAGAATCGGAAGTGGCCAGCACCACCAGCGATGGATCATTTTTAAGCGGGTAACCGTGGTATTCCCAACCTATCAGATCCGGAATCGTATCGTTCATTTTCATACCTGTTCCTTCAAAAAGCCAATGGTCAGGAACCTTACAAACGAAAGGCGCATAGCCTACACCGTAAGAAGTAGAACCCATTAGTTCTTCTTCATTTTTAAACATGGTTTTTGGTCCCATTACTTTATTTGGCGTACCGTCAACAGATGGCGTAAGCGGTAATCGACCGCTGATGGAATTACCTGAAAAGAAAAGCAGGTTTAATCCTTTATCTCTTGCTTTTATCAGGTTGTCAAACATTTCCTGCGACCAGTATTCATCATGGCCCACAGAAAGAAAGCCCTTTGCGCGATTCAGACCCTCTCCATCGGCGTGGGTATCCGTATTCGAAATATAACTTACGTCATAACCTTCTTTCTCCATCCAGTAGCTGAGCGGATATTCCCATAATAAAAATTCGCCCGCACCCAAAGAATATGGATTAAAATCAGAAGGAAGATTATTTATAAATATCCCATACGGACGGTTGAAACTAACAATGGTACCAGGCTTATTATTCCATGCCTTATGCTCCAGGTCGTACAGGGAATTCCAGTATGGCCAGCGGTTATACGCAAGCCAGGTCATATCCGAGCACTGGAAAAGAAAATCAACCTTTCTTTTATCTTTCACTATAAAAATCACATAAGTCTGTGAAGAATCTTTCAGCGTCGTAATCTTCCCGATATATACACCACTCATCCAGTCTTTAGGAATGGTGAATGAATAGCTTTCTTTCCAGCCACATTCGAAAAGATTGGTGACAGGATCTGGTTTAGGTTCTGCCTGGGTAACACCTTTTAATTTTCCGACCGACAACATTTTTCTACCACCCTTTCCTCCATAATATCCTAACCGGTATATGTCCATCTTAAACTCGGAAACAGGATTGGTACTTACAAAAATCTTCAGTTTTTCACCGGCGAGAATACTCTGGTGAGAGACATATCCTTCAACAGCCGGGCGCCTGCACCATTGGTTGTCCGGATATTCACACTCCCGCTTTTTAACGTTTGTAATTAACCAATCGGTTGTTCCTTCTTTCTGATTCTCCAGAACAATTGCGCTTCTTTGAGCTGATGCAATATTGAATACCATCAACAGTATAATTCCTGCAGTGATTTCGCGGAATTTTCTTGCCATATTATATGTATTTAAGATGTTATTGGAAGCTTTTGTAATTGCTTGGTTTATTCGTTTACAATTATAGCCATAAAATGTAAACAGAATAACAATTCCGAAAGTTTTAATCTCCGGATATTCCTCATACTTTTTTGATGATGTCTGCTATGCGTCTTTGCAGGATATGTGCAGGAAAATATCCGGCGTATGCGGTTTACCAGGCATGATGGCAGGCGGGTTGAGCTATACCTGACAGCTATTATTGTTTGATTTTTATATAAAGCAGCCAGTCCTCATTAACATGTGTTGGTTTTTCAAATTTTTTGAAGCCGCCCTGCCAGTTTATAAATTGTTTATCGTTGGAATTATCTGCTGCATCAAAACTTGTTACCTCATATTTACCGGCAGGAAGCCTGATACTGATAGTACCGTTGGTTGCAGGCTGATAAGCCAGATATTCTTTGCCATTGTTAACAAGGCAAAAACCGGTAGAACATACCAACGAATCTGAAGTCGGTGTCATGTTCACAAGGTCCATCATCTTTGCATATCGCTGAACATCACCAAGGCTTTTGCGCTGCGGATCATAATGAGGATTTGTTGCCACTCCTTTAAGGGGATGATTGGGTGTTGGATCAGCTCTGTCCCAATGCACATCATAAGAATCCATATGTATCGGATGATTTCCTCTTGTAAAGGATTTGAAAGTCCAGTTGCGCTGGTTAATTGCAGTATATCTTAAAAAGTGATTTCCCAGATGATCATTGTCAAGTACTATCGGCTTATGAAGGCTGTCGGATGGGATGGGAGGGTTTCCAATATAAGGATCTTCCAATGACCCCCATTTTGTGATAACGCAGGGACTGAATGTATCTGCGTCTGTGATCCAGATTGAATTATTTCCCACACCATTTCCCGTACCATCAAGAATAAGATGTTTTTTCGGTTTTTGCTTTTCGTAATTCCTGATAAATTTAACCAGATGTGCTTTCCAGGGAATACTGCTCTCTATCGTTTCATTCCCAATCTCCCAGATTATATTATCATATTCATTTAAAACATCAATCATTTTTCTAACATAGGCTTCATGGAACTTAACGATTTTACTATTTTCGAGAGAGTGTACTTTATTGCCATATCCGATTGTATCCGGATCTCCATCCACACCGTTAACATTATTGAGCTTATACATCGGATGTCTTATCCAGTCTTCTCTAGATGCATCACAGGTTCCGCTCCATCCCTGGAACAACATTACTCCAACATAAATACCTCTTGATGCTGCTTCTGAAGTAAATGAACGGACCATTTCGAAATACGCAGGATTGAGTTTATTCAGATCATATTTTCCTTCAGCGTTTTTGAGCCAGATATCCGTTTGACCGGGTTGTTCCCACATCCACAACCGAACATAGTTGAGGTTCCAGTATTCAACAAAATCAAGGTATCGCGAAAACTTTTGAAGATCCCATCCATCAGGCATCCATTGTTTTTTTACTGGTTTCCTCATCCAGGTATGCGAACCCGTTAGTACGATCGCTTTCCCTGAACCATCAGTAAAATACCTGAAATTATCAGGATGAACTTTTATCGGTTGCGCCAAAACTTCAACAGCTACACCAAATATGTAAAAGAATAATAGAGCAATTATTTTGCCTGTTCTCAAATCAGATACTATTTAATGATTTCGATCTCATTTCCTGTTGTTTGTTTGATTTTTAATACTCCGCCTTTATTCATCGATAGCCAGGTCCAGCCAACAGCACTTGTATCACTCACTTCACTGAGTAATTTTCCATTGACTTTTATACTTTTTGGTTTTGCTGTAAGTTTCAGGAGATCATCAGAAACTGAATCAAAAATGGTGTAAGAGATCTGCGCTGGTTCGTACACGATTTTTTTAACGGTTGACGAACTGCGCAACAGGTGGTCCTCATTTTCAGGTGCCAGTTGAGGAGCCGCGGCCATAGCACGCAAATAATGACGCGAATAATCTCCATATCCGTCTGTCATCCATATATCATTGGTTGGATAGAAATTTTTGCCATCGTTATCTACCATATAGGTAGCCCAGTTTAACTGGCGTATTGCGTTGCGGGCATAGGTAGTATCGCCTGTCTTTTCCCAGTAGAGCAAATCCATAGATGCCTGGCGGGACGAATGACTATTTCCAGGAACACGGTAAGCAGTTTGTTCGTCGATACAGATAATTCCATATTTCAGGTATTGCTTATTTCCCAGCTCAGAGTAAACCCATTTAAAAATATTATTAACAGACTCTTTCCAGTTCGGATCCAGTTCCGGATGTTCCATGATAAACATGGCATACGTTATTGCATTTATTTGAGTGTCGGACCATCTCGGTACATCTTCAAAAAAAGGTCCCCATTTATTATTTTTTGAAGGATATTCTTTTAACCAGTTTATGGTAAGATCGAATGCTTTCTGATAAGCTCCGGCATTTCCTTTTTTAAGTTGTATTAGCTCTGAGAACAGGCCCAGTGTGCCGGTCCAGAAGGTAGTATAACTTGATTTTTTGGTTTCCTTTTTAGTATTTTTCAAGTCCTTATCCATGCCTTCGTACCAGACCTCATGGTTTATCAAAATCCCGGTTTCACCGGTTTTTGCATTCACTTTAAATGGCCAGGGTGAATTATCCACGTCACCGGGCTTTACACTATCGGCCAAGGTATTGGCAATTTTTATAGCGGCATCAAGATATTTCTCATCGCCGGTCTTTTTATATAATGTGACCAGTTCGTATCCAAAAGAACCTGCCTTATCTGGTTGCAAATAATCTTTTCCAAGGATCATGTCACCATCATAAACACCGGAATGAATCACCATGTTATAAGGATAGGGTAGATTTGGCCATTTACTATCCGGGGAGGAAAGAGAATGAGCGAGATAATAATCTGCCATATACTTCATATTCTCTATCAACGACTCATCACCGGTATAATTATAATATAAATTCCAGGAAGAAAGCGCCATCATGAGCTGGTCACCTCCAAGTCCTCTTTTATCATGATTGGGCCTCCACACCTGGTGATTCATATAATATTTCTCACCATTGGAATCGATCTCCATATTTTTCCAGAAATTCCAAACACGGTCCAGTACCAGGTCGTACGACTGACCAAGGTCTGCAGAATACCAGGGAAGAATATACCCGTTTTCATCGACTCTTACTTTATGATAGATTATACTATCCTGAAGCACTGTGTCAGTTTTAGTGCCCAGCATATCCGCTGTTAAACCCTGATAAGTTGAATTCGTTTCAGAACATGCTGTAATAAACAACAACCCGGCTAAAGATGGAATGAATAATTTGCGCATTTTTTTCAAAATGATTGTTATATGGTTAAAACATACCAGGGTATACACTACAGTTTGTCGAGTACCTGTTTATTTATATCAAGCGTATGATAAATATCTTCCTCGCTATGAGCGTGACTTACCGAACTTTGTTTGCAGGCAAGTGGTATCAGATAAATTCCTTTATCTATAAGAGCCCTGCGGTACCGCAGATCGAAATCAAAATCATGCGTATTTAAAATATCGTGTACATCTTTAGGCGCTTCCCCGCAAAAATAAGTGCAGGAAGCCGAAGCATTTCTTGCAATCACCGCTGGTATGCCTTTTTCATTAAAAAGCGATTCCAGTCCTTCATATAGCAGGTTACACATATTGGAAATATGGTCATAAACACCAGGATCCTTAAGAATTTCCAGTGTTGCTATCGCTGCTGCAGTATTGATCGGATGAGCATTGTAAGTTCCGGCTATCAATACTTTTTTGGATGGATCTGATGCATCAAATAATTCCATGATCTCTCTTTTACCTCCGATTATACCGAGTGGATAGCCGTTTGCCACTGCCTTTCCGAAAACTGACAAATGAGGAGTAACTCCGGCGATTTGTTGGTAACCGCCCAGGGCCGAACGAAATCCGGTTTTAACTTCATCAAAAATGCATACTGTTCCGTATTTGTCACAAAGATCCACGAGGCCTTTTAAATAACCAGGCTCTGGTAAAATCACTCCAACGTTTTGCAATACCGGTTCAGTTAGCAGGCAGGCAACAGGATATTTTTGCAGTATGTATTCTACCGAAGCGAGATCATTAAAATTAACGCAGTGCACCTGCTTTTTTACAGCTTCCGGAATACCTGCAGAAGAGGGGATAAATTGATATTCACCCGGAGATACACGGGGTCCTAACTGTGAAATGGAAGGCATTACCGCCCTGGCCACATCATTGTGCCAGCCATTGTATCCACCCACCATCAGAATTATATGTTCCCTGCCTGTATAAGCCCGGCTCAAACGGATAGCATGGGCCGTAGCTTCGCTGCCTGTGTTTGTAATTTGTACCAGCTCCAGGGACGGAATAAGTTCACAAAGCAACTTTGCTAACCGGATCTCCAGCTCATTGGTTCCGCTTCCTATCAGGGACAGCTGATCAGTAATTACCTGGATCACCGAATTATTTACACCCGGATGATTATGTCCAAGCAAATAAGGAGCGAAAGCCGCATGATAATCAATATATTCCTTACCGTTGATATCATAAATTTTACTTCCTTTTCCTTCTTTAAATACAATTGCCGGATTTACTTTCCGATTCAATGAAACCACTCCGCCGGCGATATAACGTTCCCCTTCCGCTAAAACCTTCTCAAATAATCCCGGATTTTCTCTGATAATCATGTTGCTTTTTTTATCTATAAATGCAATTATGTTTACAAATTAACGGCTTTATTTGTAAACAAACGATCTTTCTTAAATTAATAATTCCAATTGCAATACCGGTTAAATTTCGGGACTGACTGCTGAACATTCAAGGTGAAATTGGAATGCAAAAAGATATTTTGTTGAGACTGCAGATATAACAATTTCATAATCGGAAACTCTTGATGTTTATCTTAAAACAAAAGTCCTTTGCGTGCCCATACTAGAAGGATGTAGCAACAAGGATTTTTCCAGTAGAAAAAATATACCAGTAGAAAAAAATATATATTTCGCTGAAGTATCTATGGCGTTGCATGTCACCCGCTATTATAAAAGGGTCTGCAAAAGATCATGATAGATTCTAAAGAAGTTACGGAACTTCAACAGCTGATTGCTTTATCGGACGATCAAACGGCCTATCTGCGCTTGTATCGTATCTATATTACACCGCTTCTCAAGTTTGCCGGTTCTTTCGTGAAATATAAACCGGCGGTCGAGGAGATAGTGTCTGATGTTTTCCTGCAGGTTTGGCATATGCGACGAAAACTGGACACCATCAACAATCTCACCGTTTACCTTTATACCTGTGTCCGTAATCATTCCCTGAATTACCTTGCCCACCAAAAACGGGAAATAACCACATTGTTTGCCGAAGACAATCTTGCCATTGCCAGTTCTGCACCTGATCCGGAACAGCTTTATATTACTTCGGAAATGATCAGGGAAATGGATCAGGCTATACAACAACTTCCACAAAGGAAATAAAAAATGAAAAACAGTCGACCATTCTAACAAAACCTAACGAGAAGATCGTCGTCTATTCAAATACGTTAGAATCGGGCAAGAGTGATAATAATTCCGGTAAGGTTGATCAGAATAAAAGCCAACGGATTTTCCAGGTGTCCACAGCGGTCATTAATCCGAAGGGCAGCCTGCTGGTTGAAACAGCCTGGATGGAAGATCGCCTGGTATTCCGGGCAGAAACCTTTGTAGAACTGGCAATCCGTATGATAGAATAAAAGATAAAATAAAACATCCATTACTAAAATGCTAAAATAAAAAACGGGAAATGTTGGTCCATTTCCCGCTGTCCAAAGTACTGGAACCTACGCCCGCGAAAGCTATCGGTTCCGATTTAATAAACTTT
>NZ_DATHKG010000025.1:0-10874 GCF_035489435.1 Flavitalea sp. | reverse complement strand
GTGCGGCTTTTGTTTATCACGGCTCAGCTGCCGGATTATCTGCCACACCTAACAGCACTCCCGATGATGCTGATGATTTTCAGACCAGTTTTGGAATAAGTGTTGCTTCTGCCGGAGATGTGAACGGTGATGGCTACAGCGATGTGGTCATTGGTGCTATGAATTTTACTGAAGGTGCAAATGTTGAAGAAGGCAGGGCCTTTGTTTATCATGGGTCTTTAACAGGATTATCTGCTACCCCAAATAGTATCCTTGATGACGCAGACCAGTTTGGAGCTTTATTTGGCCGCAGCGTAGCTTGTGCCGGAGACATAAATGGCGACGGCTATGCTGATGTGATTGTTGGCGCTGATTCATATGACGATGGTATTAATACAGACGTAGGCCGTGCTTTTGTTTATCATGGTTCTGCCGCAGGTTTATCTGCCAGCCCTAATAGTACGCCTGATGATGCAAATCAACTGCAGTCGGGTTTTGGAGCGAGTGTTGCCTCTGCCGGTGATGTGAATGGTGATGGCTACAGCGATGTGATCATTGGCGCACAGGGTTTCAATGATGGTGCAAACACATCGGAAGGCCGTGCTTTTGTTTATCACGGCTCCGCAACCGGTTTATCGGCTAACCCAAACAGTACGCCTGATGATGCAGACCAAGCATTCGCCCGGCTCGGCAGTAGCGTAGCTTGTGCGGGTGATGTGAACGGGGACGGCTATGCTGATGTGATCATTGGTGCTGACACCTACACTGACGGGGGAAATGCAAATGAAGGGCGTGCTTTTGTTTATCATGGTTCGGCGGCAGGTTTGTCCGCTAACCCTAACAATACACCTGATGATGCCGACCAGGCAGATAGTTATTTTGGACTGAGCGTATCTTCTGCGGGGGATGTAAATGGTGATGGCTTCAGCGATGTGATCATCGGAGCTCTTGCATATAATGATGGAGTCAATACAGATGAAGGACGTGCTTTTGTTTATCATGGCTCGGCAGCCGGTTTATCTGTCAGCCCGAACAGTGTACTGGATGCTGCCAACCAGGTTGAGGCATGGTTTGGACATAGTGTCGCATCAGCAGGAGACGTTAATGGAGATGGATACGCCGATGTTATAATTGGCGCAGATGGTTACGATGACGGGGTTAATACAAATGAAGGGCGTGCCTTTGTTTACTATGGTTCTACCACCGGATTATCCGGCACGCCAAATAATATGCAAGATGTTGCGGATCAGCCCAATGCCATGTTTGGCTATAGCGTAGCTTCAGCAGGAGATATAAATGGAGATGGGTACAGCGATATAATTATTGGTGCACCGGGATATGATGACGCTAATACAGATGAAGGCAGGGCCTTTCTTTATAACGGCAATGAATTCACTTTTAACAAGCGCAACAATCTCCGCATGTACAATTCCGATCTTACAACGCCCATCAACAGCAGCAATTTTGTTATGGGTAATTTTGGCGCAGGGCTTTTTGCAAAATCTTTCTTAGGAAGGAATAAAGGAAAAATGGTTTGGGAAACAAGGCTCAATTATAATGCCTACAGCGGTAGTCCAATTACCAACAGCACATTCTTTACTTCGCAGCAGGGCGCTTACACTGATCTTGGATTGGCCGGTGTTGAATTAAAAAATATTATCAACAAGCTTTTGGGCAGCGGCAGGTACACCAAACTAAGGGCAAGGGTAAAATACAACCCTGCCACCGCCATCACCGGCCAGGTATATGGCCCATGGCGCAATGTATCAGCAGTTATTGACGCCAACAGTCTTGGCGCCTTACCCATTGAATTAATTTCTTTCGATGCCGCATGGCAGCAAAAGGGTAAAACAGCTAAAATTAATTTTACTACCGATAAGGAATCGGGCATCTGTTGTTTTGATATTGAAAAAAGCATGGATGGCTTTAATTTTTATACTATCGGGAGCATTGCAGCAAAAAATACAACAGGTAAACAATATTATAGTTTCATTGATAATAATGCAAACAGCAAAAAGCAGTTCTATCGTTTAAAGATCAAAGGCATCACGGGACAAACAGAATACAGTAATATTCAGCAATTGCAAAATAATGGCGCAATGGATATCCTGGTATTTCCAAACCCAGCAACAGATGTTTTGCAATTGCAGCTTAACTCCGTTTATGATAAAATGAATGTGCAGGTCATAAATACAGCAGGGCAGGTTGTAAAACAATTCAATAAGCTTCCCGCATCAAATCAAACAATAACAATACCGGTAAGAGACCTGCCGGCAGGGCAGTACTGGCTGGGTTTACAAAGCGGGGATGATAAGCAGGTGCTGCAGTTTGTGAAGCAATAAAGATTCTCGTCCCCGTCTCTGACGGGGATGCACTGGTTCCGGGTCTTTGACCCGGCTGTTGTCTGAACTTTGATTTAAATGATTCAATGATGGGTATGATTTCCCATACCGTGGTTCCTGTCTTTACGAACCAGTAACATATCATTGCTGCGCAGCTAATTATTGTTCTTTTGTCTTGATAGGTAACTACATGGCAGTTAGACCACGGAGCAAAAAAGCATTGATTTTCAATGAGTTTTATTTCTTGACCTTTTTATGACAAAAAAATGTGGTTCTCAACAACACACTGAAATAATTTGGTTTGTAATTTTGCAAAATGCAACAGGATTTAACACGTATTGCATCAAGCGAGTTAGTTGAAATGCTAATAAAGGATACAGAGTACTACATGGACTTATGTAAGACGGTAGGGAATGACCGTAATAAGAAAATAGTAGAAAAGCATATTGAACTTATAACAACAGAATTAAAAAGTCGGGAAGACTATAAGGAAGTATTTCAAGATGAAGATACAGCTACGAGAACCGCAGAATAGGGTTCTCCAAAAAACATATAATAATAAAAAGAGCCCTCTTAATGAAGGCTCTTTACAGTTTAGGTTCAAATAGGACTTAATAGTTTAAAGAGTGGTTTCTGTCTTCTTAACAGCATTTTCACGCCTTTCTAATTCATCAAGAACCTGAGTAATATGCAATTTATATAGTTGGTGATTTCCATTTAACCCTTTAGTATCTTGGGTATATTCTGAAGTATAAGCAACAAGCCTGTCCAATAACTCTGCCTCGGTTAGATTTTGTATGTTGTCCATGCTTGATTGTTACTACAATTTAAGCTTTTTAAATGGCATTTCCCCGAGTTAGCTATTTCTTCTTTAATGCTTTCTTTTTAGGCTTTGGATTACCCGATACAGATGCTTTCATTATCTTATGGAATAGGTCAGATGCCTCTTTAGCTGATTTTTTTTTACTGCTTTTGCCATAACTACAAATTTAGTACACACTGAATCTTAAGCCCGGTCAATGCGTTAATCTTTACACCTGAAACGGCTGCATGGATTTAAAACAGTGAAAAATAAATCCCGTTATTATAAAAAACAAAAATAAGTTTTATGAAAAAAACTATAAGAAAAGAAAACAAGGTAGCAGGAAGAAAGGAAGATATTCTTTAATAATTGCAAACATATTCCGGTACCGTCTATTAAATAAACTTTATCGATAAAAAATTCAATCCTGCACCTTCCTTTTTAACTCTTCGTACGCATTGTCAATCCTTTCCCTGAGCTTTGGGGGAAGAGGAGTAAGATGGCCTGGCTTAATACGAATTACAGGCCTTACAGCACTTTTTCTTTTCATCATGGTTTTTTCCCTTGATGCCTGCGCCGATGCCCGGTTCGATGGTTGCTCCGGTTCGAGGGCATTCTGCCAGTTCTCAAAATAATTTTGCATGGTCATTACTTCCGATTCCGTGAGGTTAGGCATGAGGTAGCTACCTTCTGTTTTAACCACATCAAGCAGCAATGAATTTATTTCCCATAGCTTTTTAGTATTTTGGTACCGGTTGCTGCTGTCGTTCCTTAATTGCACGTTAAGTGAATTGTTGGCGTCGAGCAGTTTTACCAGGTACTCAAACCTGGCGAGTGTATCCTTAAGTTCCTGTTGTGACGACGGCGGGGCGCTGGCTATCACGCCAACCGTTTTGTCATTATCCTGGTTATCGACAGGGATGTTTGCTTTTACTATATCATCTGGCGGACCAATTGCCGGGACCGTTATTTTTTTTGGTCGTGGAGAAATTTTCAATTTCACAGTTGTATCAGCCGATCGCTTTGCATTAGTTATTTCCTCATCAGGTTTGAATCTCAACATATCGTCCGCGGGCATAGTTTCTTTTCCGGAGGTTGTGATGTTGGCTGCAATTTCAGTGGTTGTTGACGTGAGTGAATCATCGGAACCGGAAAATTTGAAAAAAGCGCCAACAGCCAATAGCGCCAATGTTCCCGATATGATGATCACCCTGATCCTGCGGGATCCCGGGTTCGTTCCGGAAGAACCCGGCTCAGTGATCTCAACATAATAACTGTGGTATGTATCATAGTGCCTGAGAATAGTTGTAAGGGGTAACCCGAATGTTTTAGACATATCCGAAACACCCTTTATTTTGCCAAGCGTGTCATTGAATGAGTTCAAATGTCCTTCTTCCATTTTTGTGTTACCAAGAAGCAGGCCCAGGTTCTCAGCAACTTTTGGATCCTGGTAGTTTGTGATCGCATTCTTTGCGGTCCGGAACGCACGGGCGAAAATGTTCCTGGGTTCATCCATTTTTTGAAGAACCGGCATATATATATTTTCCCAGCTACCGGGCTTATCGATCCTGGAAAAATTATTCCAGAAAAGATCGCATTTAATATTATCAACGATCTGGTCCAGGATGGATGCCGGCTTAAAAGTCATCGTTGCGGTACCAAGCTGGCGTGTATGCCTGGCCATGATAAAAGATAAAAGCGGGGGCGTATCGGATAAACTGTATGCGTCCTTTGTTCCGCAAAAATGAATGTCCGGCAGTTCCAACTGCTCATTATCCTGAACGGGGGAAACAAGAGGAGGCTTATGCGCTTCACCGGGCGTATCTTTATTTAAAGTTGAAAACAGGATATTCACCAGCGTAACAAGGTAAGGATGATGCCTGATCACATTAATATCCTCACTGGTTATCAGGTCAAAGTGTTTAAAATTAGCAAAAGCATATAGTATCTTTTCAAGAACGAAATATTCAACCCCTGTTTCACTAAAGTTTTTTTCCTTCGAGAAGAAGAACCGGCAGTTCTTAAAATCAGGCTGAAGATCATACCTAATAAAGAATTGTGTCTGGTAATCATCAAAAATATATAAAGGGAATATCCGGGAATGTTCTTTGTTGTCATAAGACAGGAAGTAAAGTCCGGGCTCCAGGAACGTGGAGAAATAAACTTTTCCAACCGCATCTTCAAAGGTTGTATTCTTTTCTGTGAATTGAATTTCCTTCGTCCTGTCGATATTAAAAATACTATAGCTCTTTAGCCATTGCCCTGGTGTTTCTGCAGATGGCTTGTCCATATCGCGAAGGGCTGCAAAAAACAGGAAATTAGGGCCGGGCTGATCATTTTCTGTACAAACCAGGCTATAATGTACTGCATCTTCTGAATAGTATTCGTGTGTAGTTCTAAAGCCGAGGACGGGTATGGTAAGCGGGTAATTAAAATCCAGCAACAAATTCATATCTGCATTCACCGAGAAGAACTCTTCCTGGTAGTAATCGAGATAGAATATTTTCAACTGGTAGATCCCCCCGGGCAAACGAAGTTCCAGGAAGTGATTGATCTCATCATGAACGGTTTCCAGGTTACCATTGATGAGCTGTAACCTCATCCCAAAGACCTGTTCATGAAAACTTACGCGAACGTTGTATGTGTCAGAACTGCTCAAGAGTAAGTGTATTTAAATTGTAGTTGGTGAAATATTTCTCCTCCTTTGAAACGTTATCCACGATCTTTATCAATCCTTTTGGTAACTGTATATCCAATGTTTGTCCTTCCACCACGTTAATGCCTACGCCGTTTTCAACGGGCACATTGTCTCCATCATAGAGACTGATATTTGATCTGCGCCGGAAAGTTATGCTGTAATTATAGGCCCGCTCGTTTTTCTCTACCTTACAGATGTTGATCCTGAGACCTCCCGCGCTCACCATCACATCCGCATCCTGGTCCTTTCCGTGTTTAAGTGCGTAAGACTTAAAATTATCCTTGATGTGGGTGGTCAGGTCTTCACCCGAAATAAATCCATCACCGTCAATGTCTGCATCACCCCGAAGTCCATCCAGCAGGAAAGAGGTAAAAGCGCCCCGCTTCTTACTGGCGTCTTCAGTTAGTTCTGTGTCTGCAACGCGGGCTATCTCATAACTTTTTTTCCCGAAAACGGTCGAGTAGCAGATCAACACATTCGTATCCCTTTGTCCCACATAAGCCGTACTAAAATTTGGACTTTTCGGTTCTATCAGCAGGTCGTAATCCCTGCAGCAATCCAGGAAAATGAGGATCTCATCGAATAATCCTTTATTGATAAGACTTTCCTGGTAAGCACGGCTGGAGATATTAAAATTGGGAAGGTCGCTTTGCCATAGCCTCAGGCAAAGGCCGGTATTGTGATAGGTGACACCTATACCGTGGCCCGAAAAATAAAAGTAGAACCTGTTCTTCTCCTCTTTATGTATCGCGGCGTCTTTAAGAATTTCCAGGATCGCCAGGTCAATATCTTCCTGCATGGCAAGCTTGTTCTTATCTGTTGAGGTAAGCACTTTGATCCTGGTATCATCCACCAGCTGGTGCTTTTTCAACCAGTCTGAAAATTGCTCTGCATCTTCCGCAGCGCCTTCCAGCGGCCTTTTTTGATAATGACTAATTCCTATTGCCAATGCATAGTTCATAACTATATTGAATTTAACATAGAGGTGAGTGTTGTTATGTCATTATCAAAATCGCCGTGTTTGAGGGCGGTGGATCTCAGGCTCAGGTCTTCATTGAGGTTATCATCGGATAACACCATATAGTTGGAATAAAGAAACCTGTTCACCGTCTTCAGCTCCTCGAAGTTGGCATACCGGCCTTCTGCTTTGAACTGCTCGTTCAGTCCCAGGATCTTTGCGTCGGTTTCACCGTTCCCTTCTGCATCTGTTTCAAACAACCCGGATACCATATAGAGCAGCGAATGCGTATATACATAGGGTATGCAATGGTCTTTTTTCTCATTCTCGGTCTTCATGGTAAAAAGCTTGAACTTCTTAAAATGCCCGGCATCTTTCGCAGGGAGACAATTCTTAATAAACAGGTCTGTACGGCAGGCGGGGGCCAGGAAGAAAACGTTTTCAAAACGAAGGTCTTTATATCTTTCCATTACTTCCTTTAGCATTACACAGATAACGATGGAACCTGCACTGTGCCCGATGAGATGGATCTCCATTTTTTTTCCTGCAGCGTTCCGCTCCTTATAATGCTGTTGCAACAGTTCCAGGAAATAGCTTCCTGCACGCAGGTTTACACCGCTAAGGCCCGTGTTACCTGCAAACATATTCTCCGCCTTTTCTTTAATGCGGCTCCATCCCCAGGTACCAATACTGCCGATATAAAGTTTCCGGAAAGTTTCTTCCATTACGGTCGGGTAAAAGTCGTGGTGCGTTTTGTGGTAATACCTTTTTAAAACCTTAAATGCCACCTGGGCCACCAATTTCGCGATGGTAAACCATCCGCCACTCTTTGCAGTGCCGTCGTCCGTTGGCTCCAGTTCTTTTGTCAGTGCAGGATCGTCATCAGTTGTGGTATGCTTGAACGCTTCGCTGGCGTCGTTGCTTATAAGAAGCTGGCTTTCCTTTTCAAGATCTGCAAGAAATTCCATTTCCGCATAGGGTCCTTCGGAAAACGCTTCAGGGCCTCCCTTGCCATCCATTTCTTTGTCCAGTTCTTCAAAGGGAAATTGTTTATATTTTTCAGCTTCGATGGTGCCATCGCTGATATAGTCTCCGCCATCCCCGCCTTTCCCGTCTTTGATCCCCAGTTTTTTGGCGGCGATCTTGATAACGAACTTCATCGCATCCTGGAAAAACGATGACCCGGTCTTATCCAGGATGTGTTGCCAGTTCTGCATGATGATCTCTTTGGGGCCTGTTTCCCAGACAAAACTCACAGTATGCCGTTTATCGGAAGTTTTTGTAAAATGGGTAACCATGGTGGTGGCTGCCTCCATACCGGTTTTTTCAGATACCAGTCCACCATGAAAATAGATGACCAGTTTTTCAGTATCATTTTGTTTAAGGTGTTCAAATATTTCTTCCACCTGTTGAGGGGTTGTACTGGAGCTTCCTGAATGAGCAAAGGTTCCGTCTTTGCCAACATTGATGTAATCAATTGCTGTTAGATCCGGCATATGAGTGTTTTATCGGGTGAGCGGCTTTCATACAGACACTGACTGGAATTCATAGAGAGAGCATCCCAAAATAAAAAAAATTTCTGTCTTAAACTATACCACAAAGTGGTAATTCCCTGCCAGACCACGTAGCGTGTAAACACCCTGTTTAATACCAGAAAAAACGGGTACCTGGCACATTGTCTGAACTGTGATTTATATGATTAAGTGATAGCCATGACCATTCTCATCCCCGTCCTCGTCTCTGACGAGGATGGGTTGGTTTTGGGTCTTTGACCCGGCTGTTGTCTGAACTGTGATTTACATGATTAAATGACAGGCATGACCATTCTCGTCCTGGTCTCTGACGGGGATGGTTTGGTTTTGAGTTTTCTAACTCCCGGCTGCTGGCAGAAAGAAGGTTAATGCGATCCCTTTGTTTGACAAAGATTACTGTGCTGGCTAAAAATATTATTTTATTAAAATCAATTTCTTCAAATCTTCAATTTCTTTCTTTATATCACTAATCATCTCCTTTAATTGCTTATTTTCTGATTGGTAATTCTCAATAATAATTTGTTGCTCCTGGATCGCTTTTACAATTGGCACTACGAACTCGCTGTATCTCAGGCTGAGGATTTTTCCGGATTTGTCAATGCCACTGAAATTATATCCTGCCTTAAGCGCAGATCTTTCAACATCCTGTGCCATAAATCCACTAAACCGTATTTGCTCAATGTCATATTTACCCTTAAAATCTTCTGAATTTTTCCTGCCTGTTAATTCGTCTTGTTTTTTGATATCGTACTGGAAGGTTATTGGTTTTAACAGCCGTATAAATTCGATCCCTTTTACATCTTCAAGAACGTTTTTTTTAATCCTTTCATCTGAAAAACTTGACCATCCGACCTGGCCGCCGATGGAATTAACACTTCCATTCCCAATTCTGACCTTGCTGCTTGCATCAACATTAGCAGTATATCCAATTGCTGTTGCGTTTGTCAGGCTATTTGAACCCACATCTACATTATGGCCAATACCGGTATTATAGTTGCCAACTGTATTACTACCAAGCGCCCTCCAGCCAACTCCTACATTTCCATTGCCGGTGGTATTGCCTGAAAAAGTAAAATTTTTGAGCGCTTCATATCCAACAGCAACATTATACTCACCTGATGTATTTACAAAAAGTGCAGAATGCCCGATCGCGGTATTCCTGTTGCCTGTTTGTGAACCACCAAAGGAAAGTAAAGCCTGGTTGCCAACTGCGGTATTATCCGCGCCTGTGGTATTGTTTGCCAGCGCTAAGTACCCGACCGCAGTATTCTCACCTCCTCCTGTTATAGTTTGATAGCCAAGCGCCCTGCTTCCTATCGCTGTATTTTTTGATGTGTTGGTGTTTTCGGAAAGTGCTATATAGCCAAAGGCTGTATTGTCATTGGTTGAAGAATTTTTAAGCGATTGAAAGCCCATTGCTGTATTGTTTGTGCCGCTGTTATTAACCAGCAGCGCCTGGCTTCCTACCGCTGTATTGGATGTACCCGTTGTAATAGCTGATAATGCTGAATAACCAACCGCGGTATTATCATTTGCATTATTTATAGACATAGTGTATGCCCCTATGGCTACATTGCGGGTCCCTGTTGTATTAACTCTAAGGGCATTAAAACCAAAAGCACTATTGTTGCTTGCTGTGGAATTATTTTGAAGTGCCTGCACGCCAAAAGCACAATTTTCATTACCCTCGGTATTGAACGCTAAAGCTGACCGGCCAAAACCGGAGTTATAATTTCCAATTGTATTAGCATAAAGCGCCGCCTCCCCAAAGCCTGAATTCTGTGTCCCCACATTTGACGTACCTGCATTTGATCCCACAAAGGCATTTTGATTTCCTTTTATCGAAAGAACTTTCATGTTATTGATTCTATAGCTGTTATCCAAGGGAATATTAATATCACCTACAATATCTAATTTTTGTATTGGGGTAATGGTGCCTATCCCCACATTACCGGTATTCGAATTATAAATGTCATTACCAGAAGGGGTCCACACGCCAACTACTGTCGTTGAATTAGCAACAGCAACCCAATCCGGCAGGCCAGGTGTACCGGAATTATAATAAAATCCTTTTGGGTCATCAGTTTGATAAACCAGCAACCCTGTTGCAGGTAAGGTAATAGCCGTACGTTGTCCGCTGGTCATCCTGGGAATAAGTAAACCTTTGGAAATGGCGCTGATGTCAAGCATTGCACTGGAGTTAGGACTGGGTGTACCAATTCCTACCTGTGAAAAAGCATTGTCTGAATAAATCAAACAAAATAAAATTGCTAAACCTGCAAAACAAAATTTGACTATTTTCATGATCATTAATTTGCATTGGGAATTAAAGTGAATTTGACCTATTGCGATTCTGAGAGTTGAGCCAAAGACAGTATTGCAAAAAAGCTAAAAATTTAGTCTTTAACACAACGTACTGAGATACCTAATTTCTTACTATATGTACTACTGGATAACTCTTCTGCTTCCTGGTCGGCTTCATAGTACCATGCATTACTGGCAGTACTTTGCGTAGTACTCCACCAGAAAGCGGCGGCACCGAGATTGGCAAATGTTCCATTAG